>JAAZOZ010000080.1 GCA_012797505.1 Smithella sp.
TGACGGTCTCGTAAAAAGTAATTCGAGCCGTCACCCCGGCGAAGGCCGGGGTCCATAACCCACTGTACTTACTGGATACCGGCCTTCGTCGGTATGACTAAAAGGTGCCGAAATTGACTTTTTACCAGTTCATCAAGAATGTCATTCCCGCCGCGCCTATTTTGGCGCTCCGGATCTCCTGCGCCGGAAAATGTCTTTATCCATATCCCGATAAAGGCTATTCGGCAAGCATCTTTAGAAGCTCCTCCGCCCGGTCCAGAAGATCCGGCGCGCCGGCCGGGCGGGCCGGCAGAAACAGCCTGAAGTCAGGGGTAAAGCGCAAATCCCTGATTTTCTTTCGGGTCAGCGCGGTAATTCGGGCCGGATCCACCGGGGAGGCTTCGCTGAAATAAATGTAAAAATATTTTCCGTCGAACCCCATTTTCCTGGCTTTGAGCGGCGCGAGGAGATTGCGGACGCCGATCACACGCAGCAGATTTTCCGCCGCCTGCGGCAGGGGCCCGTAGCAGTCCGCCAGCTCGGCGCGGATGTCCTGAAGATCTTCGGGACCCGCCGCGAGTGATATTCTCTTGTACAGGACCAGGCGCCGGTGAACATCCTGCACGTAGTCCTCCGGCAGAAAAGCGGAAATTCCCATCTGAATTTCAGGAAGAGCCTCTTCAACCAACGCCGGAGCGCCCTGAATTTCCCGCACGGTCTTTTCCATCAGTTCGGTGTAAAGCTCATACCCGACGGCGGAGATGTGCCCGGCCTGCGAAAGGCCCAGCACATTGCCGCCCCCGCGGATTTCCAGATCGTTGTGGGCGATGCGGAACCCGGAGCCCGGTTCGGAAAACTCCTTGATGGCCTGAAGCCTGCGCAGAGCGTCCCTGGAGAGGAGCGCGCCGCGGGGCAAAAGCAGATAGGCCGAGGCCTCCTCGCTGCCCCGACCCACGCGCCCGCGAATCTGGTAGAGCTGGGCCAGGCCGAAGCGGTCGGCGCGGTTGATGAAAATCGTATTGGCGGACGGGATGTCCAACCCCGATCCGATGATCGTCGTGCAAACCAGCACGTCGAATTCCCGCCGGATGAACCGCGCCATGGCTTTTTCAATTTCCGCCGGCTTCATCTGGCCGTGCACGACGCCGACCCGCGCGCGGGGAACCAGCCGTTGCGCCAAATTCGCGATCCCGTAAATGGAGCGCACCCGGTCATGGACAAAAAACACCTGGCCGCCCCGGGCAATTTCCGCCTCAATCCCCCCCCGAATGACGTCTTCGTCGAATTCCAGGACGTAGGTCTTGATGGGCCGGCGGTCTTCCGGCGGCGTGTTGATGATCGACAGGTCGCGGATGCCCGTAAGCGACAGGTGCAGCGTGCGCGGAATCGGCGTGGCCGAAAGCGCGATCACGTCCACCAGCGTCCGCATTTTTTTCAATTTTTCCTTGTGCGCCACGCCGAAGCGCTGCTCTTCGTCGATGATCACCAGCCCCAGGTTTTTGAACGCCACATCCTTCTGCAGAAGGCGGTGCGTGCCGACAACGATATCGACCCTCCCCCGGAGGAGGTCCGCCAGCGTTTTTTTGATTTCGGCCGGACTCCGGAAGCGGTTGAGCGCTTCCACGCGAATGGGAAAATCCGCCAGCCGACGCGAAAACGTCGCGAAATGCTGCTCGGTCAGAATCGTGGTCGGCGCCAAAAGCGCCGTCTGTTTGCCGTCCATCGCCGCCCGGAACGCCGCGCGCAGCGCGACTTCCGTCTTGCCGAATCCCGCATCGCCGCAAATCAGGCGGTCCATCGGTTTGACGTCGTCCATGTCGGCGTGGATGTCTTCAATGGCCCGCGCCTGATCGGGGGTTTCCTCGTATTCAAACGTCGAGCAGAATTCCTCATAGACGCGATCGGGCGGCAAGAAGGGTTTGCGCTCCATCGCCTCGCGCGCCGCATAAATCGCCACCAGCTCCTCGGCCACGTCGCGGACGGACTTTTTGACCCTTTCCTTGACCGCGTCCCAGGAGGTCCCTCCCATCTTTTCAATTTTCGGCGTATAGCCGTCCGGCCCCAGATAGCGCTGAATCTTCTCCAGAGCGTTCACGGGCAGATAGAGCTTGTCGCCGTCCAGATACTCGATGACCAGAAAATCATTTTCCACGGCGCCCACGGCGATTTTTTGCAGCCCGCGGTACAACCCGATGCCGAAATCCCGGTGGACCACAAAATCCCCTTCTTTCAGATCGCCGAAGGATTTTAAAAAATATCCCTCGTGCCGCGGCCGGACGCGGCGGCGAGGCGTCTTTTTGACAAAAATATCTTCTTCGCTCAGAAACGCCAGCCCGGGAGACTCCAGAACGAAGCTGCCGGACAGTTTTCCTTCCCGCAAAAACAGCACGGATCCCTCACCGGGATTTTGGATGATTTCCAGAAGGGGGGCCTCCGGGGACAGCATCCGCGCCGGCAAACCATACCCCGCCAGCAGGTGCTGCATGCGGGCCGTGTCTTCCGGCGTAGGAGACACAAAGAACACCGGCCTTCCCTGCGCCAGCCAGCCTTGAATTTTTTCCGCCGTGCGGCCGAGGTGAGACTCTTCCTTCCCATCGCCAAACGAAGTCCCGGGAACGGGAACCTCCGGACGGGTATCGAAATTCACCACGGGGACGGCGCTTTTCGGGTCATCCAGCGTCAGGCCGGAGAACCATACCTGTTGAAAATCGTCCATTCGTTTACGGAGCGGCTCTTCATCCAGATAAAGACCGGCGTGCTCCAGATAGAACCTGCCGCCCGCTTTCGCCTTGTACAGAAGCTTGTCGATGCCGGCCGACACATCTTGCTGCGCCTGTTCCACCCCCAGCGGGTCGTTGATCACGAACAGCGAATTCCTCGGAAGATAGTCGAAAACACTGGAGAGATTCCGCCGGCCGAAGCCCGCCGGATCGTCGTACTCTTCATAAAACAGGGGCAGGAAAATCGGATTGAGAGAGGTCGCGGATTGCTCCCGAAGCGTTTCCGAAAGCCGGCTGCGCAACTCGCGCGGAAGGTCCAGATCGTCGGCGCGGCGCTTGACATTGCGCACGGCCCGGTTGAGCCTTTCCTCATCGAGGAGAATTTCGCCGGCCGGACCCAGAACAAACGCGTCCACGGACGCGCCCGAGCGCTGGGACGCGGCGTCAAAGCGGCGGATGGATTCGATCTCGTCGCCCGCCATCTCCAGACGCAGGGGGTCCGGCGCGCCGGGCGGAAAAATATCCAGAATATTGCCGCGCAGGCTGAACTCGCCGGGATTTTCCACCAGCGATACCCTCGAATATCCGCCCGCTGCGAGCTTTTGGGGGAACTCCTCCATCAGGAGCACATCGCCGATGGAAAGAATTTTCAGATATTGTTGAAATTCGGCGTAGGGCATGACTTTCTGCATGCAGGCCGCGAGAGAGGTGACAACGATCTTGCGGCTGTCCACCTGCAGTTGCGTGAGCACATGGAGGCGGGCCATTTCTTCCTCCCTCTGCAGGGCGAACATGTCCACCGAAAGAAAATCGAGGGGCGGGTAATGCAGCACTGCCCCTTCGCCCAGGAAGAGCGCCAGATCTCGGGCAAAAGAAGCGGCTTCCTTTGCCGTGGGACACAGGACGATCAACGGCGCGGCCAGCCGCTCGAACAACAGCGCGGTCAGAAACGCACGCGCGGGGGGAACCAGACCCCGCGCATCCGTGACCGGCGCTCCCTTCGCGATCCCCTCCAGCAACTCCCGCACGGGCGGGGCGTCGGGAACCATTTTTTTATCGATAATTTTTCTCACGAAATGTCATCCAGGCGAATCAAACCGTCGGTCAGGAAAGGGCCAGCATTTTGTCCAGGGCTTTTTTCGCGGCCTCGCTCACATCCCGGGGAACCGTAATGACCGGCTGCAGGGTCGCCAGCGACCGCTCGATATCGTCCAGCGATATTTTCTTCATGTCGGCGCAGAAAAGCGCGTCCGAGGCGGGAATAAAAGTTTTTTCCGGGTTGTCTTTGGTGAGTTGGGTCAAAATGCCTTTTTCCGTTCCGATAATGATCTCATTGGCTTTTGTGTCGCGGGCAAACTGGAGAATGGCCGACGTGGACCCCACGAAATCCGCAAGGGCAAGCACTTCCGGACGGCACTCCGGGTGCGCGGCAAACGGCGCCCGCGGATGCTCCCGCCTGCGGGCCGCAACTTCCTGGGCCGTCAGCGCCTGGTGAATCGGGCAGCAGCCCTCCCACGCGGCAATGTCCCGACCCGTGACGGACGCCGCGTGGCGGGCCAGATTGCCGTCGGGCAGCATTACCACTTTTTTCGACGGCGGCAGGTTTTGAACAATTTTAATCGCGTTGGACGACGTGCAGCAGATGTCGCTTTCGGCCTTCACTTCCGCCGTGGAGTTGATGTACGTCACGAAAACGGCGTCCGGTTGAGCCTGCCTCATTTTTCTCACCGCGTCCGGGCTCGCCATATCCGCCAGAGGACAGCCAGCATCCAGACGGGGCAGCAGCACAATTTTTTCGGGGGAAAGCATTGCCGCGCTCTGTGCCATGAAGTGCACACCCGCGAATACGATCACCCGGGCGTCGGAGCGAGCCGCCGCCTGGGCCAGCGCCAGGGAATCCCCCAGTACGTCGGCGATCTCCTGAATTTCAGGCCGCGCATAGTAATGGACCAGCAAAATGCCCTGCTTTTCGGCCAGCAACGCGCGAATTTTTGTCTGCTGCTCGTTCATCTTGTTTCCTTCCTCTCCATCGGCTTCTTCCCTAGCGCAAATACCGGTGAAATTCAACCGGCA
>JAAZOZ010000446.1 GCA_012797505.1 Smithella sp.
CCTGCCGCTTCGCAAAGCACCGCTTCCGAATCGATCCTGATACCGGACAAACCCGCCGCGGAAACGACGGCGCCTGCTATTGCTCCCGCTCAGGCGCTTCCGTCCGATGCGGCAGTCAGTGTGGACGGTGTTGCCCTGAAAAAGGTCGTCCTGGAAAAACGAGTGCAGACACAGATGAAGCTTTATCAGGACAAGATTCCGGCCGACCGGAAAAAAGAAGTCCGGGCCGGTTTAAAAAAACAGTTGACGGAAGATTTTGTGATGCGGACGCTTCTGGCCAATGAAGTCAAACGCAAAAACATTTCGGCCACGGACAAGGAAATCTCGGCGGCCATGGAACAGATCAAGGCCAGTATTCCGCCCGATAAAAAACTCAACGAATTTTTGAAGGAAAACAACGTATCCCGCGATGACATTGCGCTGGGCGTCCGCATCCAAAAGCTGGTCGCCATGGAAACCGGCGGAAAAATCAAGCCGACGGACAAGGAAATCGGCAAGTTTTACACGGACAATAAAAATAAGTTTACCACCGAGGAAAGCGTTCACGTCCGTCATATTCTGGTCGCCATGGATGCCAAGGACGACGAGAAGGTCAAGGCTGAAAAAAAGGCGAAGATAGAAGGTTTGCGCAAACAGATTATGGGCGGAGCTGATTTTGCCGAGGTGGCCAAAAACAATTCCGACTGCCCCAGCAAGGAAAACGGCGGGGATCTGGGCGAAATCAAGAAAGGCCAGACCGTCAAACCCTTTGAGGACGCGGCGTTTTCACAGGAGATCAAAGCGGTCGGACCGGTGGTGAGCACGGAATTCGGCCATCACATTATTCAGGTGCTGGGGCGCACGCCGGCGCATACCGTCAGCCTGGGCGAAGTGAAAGAGCAGATTTCCCTGTATCTGGAGCAGCAGAAACAGGCGGAAGCCTTTTCCAAAATGATGGCGCGGCTGAAAAAGAACGCGGTTATTCAGTACGGCAACCCTTAACACTGTCGTAAAAAGTCAATTTCGGCGCCTTTTCGTCATACCTCTGGCGAAAGCCGGTATCCAGTAAGTACAGTGGGTTATGGACCCCGGCCTTCGCCGGGGTGACGGCTCGAATTACTTTTTACGGGTTCATCAATCTTGATGAACCCGTAAAAAATCACCACTGTCACCCTGAGCCCGTCGAAGGGTGAACGTAAGTACTCTATATCACGTCATGCTTCGACAGGCTCAGCATGACAAAAGAGGGACAAGATGACTTTTTACGAACTTGTCAACCTTGAATCATGAGAATCAGGCAGGCGGGTCGAATCGATGACGGTCTCTGGCTTCTGGGCACGCAGGAATCCTGCGTGTATCTGCTGGAAGGAACCAAAACCTCGGTCCTGATCAGCGCCGGCATGCCTTACATTCTTCCGGATCTTTTCCGTCAGATGGCTTCGCGGGGAATGACGCCGGAGAAAATCGAACAGATCGTCATTCTGCACGCTCATTTTGATCATGTCGGCGTGGTTCCTTATTTGAAAAGAAACCGGCCGGACATGAAGATTTATGCGTCCGCGCGCGGTTGGGAAGTCCTCCGGAATCCCAAAGCGATATCCGTCATCAACGAATTTTCGGAAAAAGTCCGCCGAAGGATGAAGGGAAGCGAAGATTCTCTGGCGGGGCTGGACTGGGCCTGGCGTGATGACGTGAAAGGAGAAACGCTGGCGCAGGGAGACCGCCTGGACCTTGGCGGCCGGCAGTTGCAGTTTTTCGAAACACCCGGGCATTCTTCCTGCTCGATTTCCGCCTGGGTTCCCGGGCTGAACATTCTTTTTCCCTCGGATGCCGTGGCCATTCCCTACCGGGACGAATATATCATCGCCGTCGGCTCGAGCTTTGAAAAGTACCTGGCCAGCCTGGATAAGCTTGCCGGTCTGGACGTCAGGAAAATTTGCGCGGACCATTACGGATGCGTTACGGAAGAAGAGGCGAGGGGATACATTGCGCAAACCAGGACCGCGACGCTTCAGATGATGGACCGGATGCGCGAGGCGCTGGCGCGGGAGAAAAGCGTCGAGGAGGCGGCCCGGCAACTGATCCGGCTTCACTATGAACTCCGGCCGGACTACTTTGTCCACCCGGACATTCTGCTTCGAACCTACACGCAGATGCTCAAGCAACTCACCGGCTAAG
>JAAZOZ010000447.1 GCA_012797505.1 Smithella sp.
GCCCTGTTTGACTGCCGCGACTGCGGCGATTGCGCCCTTCCCGACGTGGCCTACCTGTGTCCCATGTCGCAGTGCCCGAAAAACCAGCGCAACGGCCCCTGCGGCGGAAGCTTTCAGGGATGGTGCGAAGTATATCCCCAGCAAAGACCCTGCGTCTATGTCCGGGCCTACGCCCGGTTGAAAAAACACGGGGAGGAATCGCGCCTGGCCGGGGACATCGTGCCGCCCTGCAACTGGGACCTTTATCAAACCTCCTCCTGGATCAACTACTATCTGGGAAAGGATCACACCTCCGCAAAACAAGATGGCGCGGGATCGCCCGGGACCCCCTGATCGTCTTGCTCCCAGGAAAATGAAATTTAACCGTTGAAGATTATGAGGGGATAGTGTAGAAGCACCCGCGTGGGCGATTAGCTCAGATGGATAGAGCGCTGGCCTCCGAAGCCATAGGCCGAGAGTTCGAGTCTCTCATCGCCCACCAAGTCATCATCCAACATCATTCCATGAAGTGCAAAAATCCGCTGGAAACAGCGGGTTTTTTGTTTATCCCAAATTACGCAAGAAAGAATTATGTTTCGACAAGATCGTCATTGCAAGCGAAGCAATCTAAACCATTGATGATATGAAATTGCTTCGTCATTTCGCTCCTCGCAAAGATCGTAGTTTGGTAAATTACTTTTTTCCAATGTGTACAGCGGGATTCAATAGTCATCTATCTGCCTCCCGTTGTAAAGTTTTCTTCTTGCTGCCTGCGAAACTCATACCCCGGCTGGAGGCTAACGTAAAGATGGGCCGGCAAGAAGGCTGCAATCATTTTTCTTTTGCGTAATCTGGGTTTATTATAATTTCAAACGGATTTTATTATGGTGATTCCTAATCTCTTCATCCGATTAATTAACGTGGTGCGTTTCATTCCAAGAAGCGCTGATGCGCCATTTTGACCCCCGATTTTCCCATTGGTCATTGCAACGGCCTTTCGTATATGCTCTTTCTCCATTTCACGCATGGTTTGGGGGCTATTTTCAGCATCTGAAGTCGTTCTCAAAAGCCCTGGCGCAAAGAATCTGATCTTATCTCCGCCCATAACTACCGCGCGCTCCATCATATTTGCCAGCTCCCTAACATTTCCGGGCCAGGCGTAAGCTTTCATTTTATCCATTTCAGCATCAGGGATGTCCGGTTCAAGCCGTCTATATTGTGTACAGAAAAGCTTCAGAAAATGATATGCCAGCAATGGAATATCCTCTTTCCTCATTCGGAGTGGCTGGATATGGATGGGGAATATGTTTAATCGGAAAAAAAGATCGGCGCGAAATCGGCCCTGCGTAACTTCTTTAGATAAGATTTTGTTGGATGCGGCGAGCAATCGAAAGTCGGAGTGAAGGGTTGTAGTCCCGCCCACACGCTGATATTCCTTTTCCTGAAGAATACGCAATAATCTGCTCTGGGTAGGCAGCGGCAATTCAGAGATTTCGTCCAGAAAAATCGTGCCATGATTGGCCAGTTCAAAGCGTCCCTGCTTGGTCCTGATTGCTCCGGTGAATGCGCCTTTTTCATGGCCGAAAAGCTCACTGTCAATGAGAGTTTCTGGCAGCGCCGCGCAATTGACGCGGATAAAGGGGCCTTCAGCGCGAGGGCTGATGCGGTGAATGGCCCGGGCAACCAACTCCTTGCCGACACCTGTTTCGCCATGAATTAGCACTGTTGAGGGGGTTGGCGCCACTTTGCGTATCAACCCACGGAGATCATCTATAGCCTTGCTGGTCCCAATGATATTGTCAAATGGCACAGACTGTTCCAATTTATCGGAATCTTGACGATTTTCATTTCGCAGCTGGATTTGCAGCTTGGTGATTTTAAGGTAGGCGTGAACGCGGTCAATCAAGACGGCAATCTGAGAACCGAGAGCAGACAGCAGTTTTAGGCTGTCTTGGTCTAAATCAAACAATTGAAAGCGTCCATCCTGATACAGAACGCCCATTGACTGCCCATCAAGTATTAAAGGGACGGAAATGACGCGGCGAAAACCAGGAGCCAAAGATTCATCTAATTCACATTGAATGATCTCGCCAGTAGGACTTTCAGCAGCTTTTCGAACAATATCGATCATTTGATTGAAGGTGGCATCCGGGATGTCTTCAGGGATCAGATTCCTTGATGCGATCATATTTAACTCCTGTGATTCATAATCCTTGATAAAAATTGCGGCTCGTTCGGCGCCGGTTAGTCGTGATATAGAAGTGATGATTTTGGCGAAGAGTTGTTCCGAATCTTTTTTCCCACCCATGGTATTGCCCATCTCTATTACCAAGTTGAAAAGAGGGTCACTCTTCGCAAACGGCTCTGGAGAGATCAATTGTCTCATATCGTCGGGGAAAACATCTTTGGCAATGGGTTTCAAAAATTCCCAAGCTTTTCGACCTTGAACTTCGGCCTTCTTCCAATTGTTCGTTAGGATATAAAAACGGGCTAAAGCAATGCGGATCTTGGCCTTTTCCAGGTCGGCGCCGCTCTTTTCCACCATTTTCTTCAATTGGAGGAGCTCCCGAATTTTTACCTGCGGTGGGATGTTATCTTCCAACAGCTCAATTTGCAGCCGACGAATAGTCGCATAAACGACAGGATTGATTTGTTCCTTTTTCAGCTGATGTAAATAGTTGTTCACTGGGCCCAGTTCAACAGGCGACATATTCGTTTTCGTAAGCCTGTACCCGGCGTCAAAGACATGAGCATTGTTAAGAGTATGATACCAACTGGACTTGGGGATTTCCCAAAGCACTTTGAAATAGTCAGCGGCCTGATTAAAATGTCCTTTGATACAAGCGATATCCGACAAACCAATTCCTGCAATAACTTCTGCCATAGGAACGCTTTCCCGCCGGGCCAGCATCAACGCTTTTTTGAAATAAATTTGACTGTTTTCCAGTTGCCTGATTTCGAGAAGAATGATTCCCATAGTCGCCAGTGAATATGCAACCAGAGACCAGTCACTGTTTTTTTCCGCCTGGACATAAATGGAATGAGCAATACCAATGCCGCGATGAGGCATGCCCATTTGAGTGTAACATAAGGCGAGATGGAGGGAGGTCAGGAGCGAAAAATTGTCTTCCACAATGGAATCCAGTTCGCCCAAAGATTTTTCATAAGATTGAACGGCCTGATTTAGGTTACCCTTAATCCAGTGGGCAAAACCTTGGAGTTGAAGCGCCCTTCGGTACAAAACATCATCCTTAATGTGACGAGCCATTTCCCATCCCTTGTTAAAGTGATGGAAAGCTTCCGCATATTCAAATGACATCCAATAGTTCTGGCCGATCAATAATTGTAAAGAGGCTTGTGTTTTAAGGTCAGATAATCTTTCGGCCATATCCAGGGCCAGGGTAAGGAAGCGATAGACTGCCTTCAGATTGGGATGAAGCAAAGAAAGAGAGGCGCGGCGCTCTATCGTCCGTATCAAAACTTCGTAGGTTCCAATGTCCGGTTGTTCGCCCTTGTCCGAAAACTGACCAGCGATGAAATCAAGCAGGCGGTCATAAAGATTGATTGCCGAAGAGATGCGATGGTTTTTCTCCTCAAAAATGGCCGCCCGGCAAATGATTTCAATATCTGTTTTTTGAATTCCTGCAAGAAGACACTTTTGCGCAATGTTAAAACAATTCTCATCGCTTTCCGGTAGTTTTTCAATGAGCACATCAATTGCTTCTCTATAGTATCTCGACAATGTCTTTTCTTCGATTTGATGAAGGATCTCTTTTCGAGGACATTTCGGTGTCCATTCATAGCGTCCACTTCCATCGATTCTAGATACAATCCATTTTTGCTTTTCGAGAAAGACAATGGCGTCAACAAGTCGTGATGGAAGCCAGTCAGGCCTTCCCGAGAACCAGTCCACTGAAAAATATTCGTTAAAGGTGGCAAGTCTGCAAATAATGCTCCTTGCGTTATCGGACAGTTGTAACAATACTGCATTCTTTCTTGCCATTTTTTACCGCATCCAACGTTTAACGTTTAATCGATATGGGTGGGCAAGACGGTTCCTTTAATCCAACTTTTTAATTATAGCCATAGTCTCTGAAATTTTTGAAACAATACAGCACCTATCTGTGTCTGTCAAGCATTTTGTCCTAATAGAAACATATGTCCATATAAGGACAACATCTAAATTCAAGAATAAAAACGATTATTCGCATCACATTAATATAACTGATAAATATCTTATCAAAATCAAATGGCACCATTATTGCTGAATGTGATTCAAGGTTATTAATGCAACAAGATGATGAGATTTTGGCCATTGCCGGTAAAACAGGTTTTCATTTTTACCTGTCTTGATCAAAGAGTTCTTACATTAGAAGAATGATCAAAAATAAAAAACGGCAGGAAGAGGAATTTATGAACCTAAAAGGTCAACTACATATTCACACAACTTTTTCTGACGGAAGCCTGACCATTCAGGAAGCAGCCAATGTCTATAACGATCTTCGTTTTGACTTCATTGTTATTAGCGACCATGATCACCTTTTAAAGCCTGGTTATCGGGACGCTATTGAAAGCGTCAAATCAAACATGCTTGTCTTCTTAGGCATTGAGCGCACAGTCCATACGCGATGGGGCTATGTGCATGTGAGTGAGATCGAAGGTGAAGAAGAAAAACTGTATATATTCAACCACCCGTTTGAATATGGATTAACCCTCAAGCAGTCAAAGGAATGCATTGAGGATGTGAAGAAAGCACATAAACTCGATGCTGTCGAAATATCACATCAGGGTTTTTATACTCCTGCTTTTGATAGTGTAACAATTCCTTATCCAAAAGTGGCGACCGATGACTCACACGCTCTATTGGGTTGTGGCCGGGCATGGATTGAAATGGATTGTGAAAAAAGAAAGGATCCTATCTTGAGGCAAATAAAGAAAGGAGAGTTCAAATGTCGTTTTGTCGGAGGCCAGTAAATTATTATGTTGCAAAATAATGTAAACAATTGAGCAGGAGGTGCGAAAAATGAAAAGAGTTGCCATCTGTGCAGCGGCTCAACACGAAATTAAATCCAACATTTGGCACAAGCGTTTTCAGGATATGTTGATGGATCTTCTCGAAGACGTGCAGGGGCAAACAGGTTTTACATTTGGCGATAACGGCGTGAAAAATGTCTTGACCTGTTCGGATGATTTTTTCGATGCCAGAACAATATCGGACAATGCAATCAACGATGTTGTCGGCGCGGGTAATTATCGCGGTGAACAGAAAATGGCACAGGAAGGGCTCAATGGAATCGGATATGCGATGGCTTGCATCTTGTCCGGGCATGATGATGTTATCTATTTCGCAGGGCACTGCAAGGAGTCATCCTCGGCAAGCAGAAATCAGATATCGAATATGGCTTATGATCCGTTTTACTGCCGTTGCCTTGGCCTGGACTATCTTAGCGCCGCAGGACTGCAGGCCAGGGCGTATATGGAAAAGGCAGCGGTTACGGAAGAACAGCTGGCCAAGGTGGTTGTGAGGGCGCGCCAATGGGCATCAAGAAATGAATATGCCAATGAAAAAACGCAACTTCATCCAGGCGATGTTATGTATTCTTCCGTTCTCTGCGATCCGATAAGAACGCTTCATGCTTATCCAGTGTCGGACGGCGCGGTGGCCTTGCTTCTTGCTTCCGAAGAAAAGGCCTATGAATATACGGATCAACCTATTTGGATCACAGGCTTTGGAAACTGTATGGATGGTTATGATTTAGGCACGCGCGATCTTGCAAGCAGTAACGCTTTGAAAAAAGCAGCTAATCAAGCTTACAAGATGGCCGGCATCAAGCAGCCGAAAAAATCGGTCAATCTAGTTGAAGTCATGGACTGTTATGCCTATCAGCAACCCATGTGGATAGAGGGGCTCGGCCTGTGTGACGAAAGGGAGGGGGGCCGTTTTATCGATGAATACGGTCCGGCTAAATATAACGTTAATCTTTCCGGCGGCATGCTGGCGGGGAGGCCTCTGATGATCGGTGGCCTATACGGAGCGGCAGAAGCTTTCCTTCAGCTTAAAGGCCAGGCCAATGAGCACCAGGCATCTGACGTCAATTGCGCTGTCATCCAGAGCACAACGGGGGGCGCGGGGCAGCACCAGACAGTTGTTGTGCTTGAAAGATAGGAGGTGACACGATGTCGCAAAAGAAAAATCGCAACGTGGGGATTGCCGGGATTGGAATGACGGAAATTTCCAGCCATAAGGAAAATCAAAATCAACCGGAGATGATCAACGAGGCGGTAAGAGCGGCCCTTGCCGACGCCGGGATCGCTTTGCGGGATATTGACTGCGTGATTCACGGAAACATGGAACTGTTCGAAATGGTGCATCAGCCCGACATGTGGCATGTGATCGGGACGGGCGCTTTAGAGAAGCCTTCATTTAGAATCACGACAGGAGGCACAACGGGCATGACGCTGATTGCCGCCGCAGACAACCTTGTGGCTTCCGGCATGTATGACATTGTCATGGCGATTGGTTTTAATAAGTTGCAGGAGGCGGGGAGCACGACGGGCGGCATCACAAACATGGCGGATGCTTTGTGGTATCGGCATTTGCAGACCGGCGCACTGACAAGCACTTCGGCTAATGTGACCATTGAGGAAATAGGAGAAGAAAGAGCAAGAAGGGCTGCCATGAAATATCGAATCATGATGGATAAACATGCATGTTTGAATGAGAGAGCACACAGAAGATTAGGGCTTGAGTATGACCAGATAGAGAACCTGATGAAAAACTCACCTCCGCTTATCGGAGAATTGAGACTTATTCATATGTGTTCACAGAGTGACGGAGCGTGCGCCATGATATTAGCTTCGGAGGAAAAGGCAAAAAAGATAAGTAAAAAACCTGTTTGGATCAGAGACCATATTGCGATTCACCGGGAAGAAACCGCATCCAACGCCTATTTCCCGATATTGAGCGAAAACTCTCACCGTGTCGCGGCCAGGAAACTCTTTGCCCGCAACGGCATTACCAATCCCATTGAGTATTTTGACGTCTTTGAAATGTATGACCCATCAGCCTGGTGGGGAATTGAATGGCTGCGCGATTTCCTTTTACTGGATGGGGATCAGGTCATCAAAATGGTGGAAGATGGAGAGTTTGATCTTGATGGCAAGCTGCCGGTCAATCCATCGGGCGGCGTTACCGCCAGTAATCCTATTAGCGCGACGGCTATGTTGAAACCTGCGGAAGTTGCTTTGCAGATGAGGGGAGACGCGGGGAGACATCAGCTTAAACGTGAAGTCAAACATGGGCTGGCTTCAGGATTTGGCGGAGTGATGTGGACGGAACTGATGATCCTTGAAAAAGACTTAGATTGGCAGGGGGATAACAATGGCTGAAAATATACAAAAAATAGCGGCTGAGGAATTAATTTCCATCCAAGTTATCAATTCTATTGACTACAGCTTCTCCACCGGACCGATCATGGGAAAATGGTTTCAGGGCCTTAAGGAGAAGAAATTTTATGCCACCAAATGTCCGTCCTGCGGTCGTACGATGACGCCGCCCAGGGGATGTTGCGCTTTATGTGTTGTGCGCTCCGAAGATTTTGTGGAAGTAGGCCCCAAAGGAACTGTTGTAAATTACGACATTGCCTACTACGCAAGCCCTGATCCCTTGACCGGGAAAGTTCGTAAAACGCCATACTCCGCACTTTTTGTCATGTTAGATGGATCTGCACGAGACATTTTTGCCCATGAGATTAAGGATGATGATATTCCTAAACTCAAGCGCGGAGTGAGAGTGAGACCCGTTTGGAATGAAGTAAGAACAGGGAGCATCCACGACTTACTCTACTTTGAAATTGATGGTTAAGGAGGATTGGGCCATGAAAACAGTCACAAATGAAATCAGCAAGGCGTGTTCGGTAATACCGGGAAAGATGGCGCTTCCCAATCAGTACTTTGCCGGAAGAGTGGGATCGAGGTTTATCATCTCCTTGCGGGATTCAAAGAAAATACTCGGCGTCAAATGTCCGAAATGCAAAACCGTTTATGTCCCACCCATGGAATGCTGTCAGAAGGACATGACCAAGATTGATGAGAATTGGGTTGAACTGGGGGATACGGGGGTTCTTGTTAACTATACGGTGGTGAATTACCGTGATGCTCATTTGCCGCGGAAAACACCGTATATCTTGGGAATGATTCAAATGGACGGCGCAGAAGCAACATTAGTCCATCTTGTGGAGGGTGTAGATCCGCAAAATGTGAAGATCGGCATGAGAGTCAAGGTCGTTTTTGCAGGCAAAACAACGAACACCATTCTGGATATCGATCATTTTGAACCGATTGAGGAGTAGGAAATTATCGTCAACATGGTCCAAAATAAAAGCTTGGTGTCCATCAAAAGCCGGAAAGGTTAAAGGCATGGATTTCAGAATATCCGAAGAGCATCTTGCAGTTGTGGATAGCATTGAAAAATTTGCCAGAAAAGAAATGCTCCCCTTGGCTCAAGTGCTCGATGAAAAGGGCGAGTTTTCAATGCCGTTATGGAGAAAGATGGGTGAATTAGGTTACACGGGTTTATTGGCTGGTGAAAAATACGGCGGCAGCAATCTTGGAGCGCTTGGCACGACCATGGCTCTGGAGGCTGCTGGAAGAGCTGGGGCCGATCAGGGCACTTTACTTTCATGGGCTGCGCACATGGTCATTTCGATGTTAAACATCGAGCACTGGGGCAACGACGAACAAAAACAAAAGTATCTTCCCAAAATGGCGTCCGGCGAATGGATTGGAGCAATGGCTTTAACCGAACCCAATGCCGGCAGTGACGCCAGTTCGGTAACAACTAGCGCGCGACTTCAGGGAAATAAATACATTCTCAACGGCACCAAGATGTTCATTACCAATGGACCCATCTGTGATGTCGTAGTCGTTATAGCGCGATCTGAAGCCGGCTCGAAAGGAGCGAGTGGAACGACCGCCTTTATCGTGGATAAGACCATGCCGGGATGGCATTCAAGTAAAAAACTGGACAAGATGGGTTTGCGGGCTTCACCAACGGGAGAACTTGTTTTCGATAATTGCGAAGTTCCGGTTGAGAACGTTTTAGGCGAAGTCGGCATGGGTATGAAGGGCGTGGCTTTCTCCGGAGTCAATTGGGAGCGTACAATCCTCGCTGGTCATTTCCTGGGAGGTATGGAATTCAATATAAATGAATGTATCAAGTATGCAAAGGGAAGAGTGCAATTTGGTCGTCCTATAGCCAGTTTTCAAACGATGCAACATAAAATTGTCGATATGGCTGCGGATATCGAGGCTCTCAAACTATTATTATACAGACAGGCATGGATGATCGATAACAATATGCCCTGTATAAAAGAGACTGCGTTAACTAAGTCCATAATGGGTGCAATGATGCTGCGAAATGCAGATGAAGCTATTCAGATATTTGGTGGTTATGGGTTGTGTAAAGAATACCCCGTTGAACGATTCTACCGTGATTGGAAGCTTGCAACCATCGGCGGAGGAACAGCTGAAGTTAACAGGGATATCGCAGCCCGGTTTTTGTTTAAATAAAAGATAAATGACCGTCTGTTTAAACAAGAGGCGGCCACCAGCAATGTGATGAATATTTAAACAGGCGCCGATTAGCGGCAGCTAGCGCCGTGAGAGCAAATGCTTTTAGGCCGGCGTTAGCGGCGGAAGGATTATACCATAAACGGCGACAATGGTTTCGATGGTTAAGGGGTTTATCCATAACCCGGTTACTGTGGCCCGTTACAAGCAAGACGGCAGGTGGTGACAATAGTCTCAAACGTTTAACAAACTCTTAAAGGAGGAACATGACATGACGAAGAGTTTAACACCGTATGAAGAAAATGTGGTACGACGAGTCGCCGTTGGAGATCTGCTCATCCGTACCGCGGCGCGCTACCCGCATATGAAAGCATTATGCTTTCGTGACCGGAACTATTCATTTGCTGAACTGAACACAGCCGTCAACCGATGTGCTTACGGACTGACAAAGATGGGAATCATGAAGGGAGACCGCTGCGCCATTTTATCCCATAATTGCGACCAGTTCGTCATTCTCTGGTGGGGCCTGATGAAAATCGGAGCAATCGTCGTCCCCCTCAATTTTATGCTGAAAAATGAAGAAGTCTCATACATCATCAATCATTCAGAGCCGGTGGCTTTCTTCGTGGAAGACAAGCTCATTCCAAACGTTCTCCCCATCAAGGATAAATTAAAGACCGTCCAGACCTTCGGATACATCAACCTGGCGGGCGATGCTTCAATGGAAGATTGGATGAACATTGAGGACCTTTGGAAAGATGAATATCCGGTTACAGAACCGGAAGCGCTAATTTATCCGGATGATCCGGCCCTTATCCTTTACACATCAGGCACTGAATCTGCGCCCAAGGGTGTCGTCAACACGCATCTTAACTTTTTCACTCTTGTTTTGAGCGCCGCCGTAGATCTACATTTCGTCAGAGGGGATGTGGCGATTGGCGGCATTCCACTGTATCATGTTGCCGCCATGTATCTCTTCATTGCCGGCATTGCCATCGGCGCCACAAACCTGATGGAATATGCTCCGGATCCCGCCGAAATCATAAAATTTACACAGCAAAACAAGGTGACGGTCTGGGTTTGGCCCCCGACATTATACATCAACTTGCCACTTTTGCCGAACTTCGACCAGCTTGATTTTTCATCGCTCAAAGTGTGCATCATTTTCGGATCTCTTTGCCCTCCGGCCATCATTGAACGGTGGAGAAAAAAACTGCCTTCAGCGCAGTTTTTGAATTACTACGGCCAGACGGAAATGAGTCCTCTCGGCGCCTGTTTACAGAATGAAGATTTTACCGCTCATCCGGACTCTATCGGACGTTCTCATCTCCCATTGGAGTTGAAGGTTTTCGACAGCATCCATAACAAAGAACTTCCGAGGGGTGAAGTCGGCGAACTGGTTGCCCGTGGTCCAGCCATCATGCTTGGTTACTACAAGGATAAAGAAAAGACCGCCACAGCTTTTCGGGGAGGTTGGCACCATACAGGGGATATTGTCCGAATGGATGAAGAAGGATTCATCTACTTTGTTGATCGGGCCAAGGATATCATCAAGACAGGCGGCGAAAATGTTTCATCGCAGGAAGTTGAAGCTTTTCTGTACAAACATCCAAAAGTAGCCGATGCGGCCGTGATCGGAATGCCTGATCCGGTCTGGTCGGAAGCAGTGACGGCGGTCATTGTTCCCAAACCGGGAGAAACCATTGACGAGAAAGAGATTATCAATTTCTGCAAGAGCAACATTGCAGCATACAAGGTCCCCAAGAATGTTTTCTTTGTGGAAGCGCTGCCACGCAACCCGAGCGGCAAGGTATTGAAAAACATCCTGCGGAAGGAATGTGAAAAAAGATTGCAGGAGAATTTTCAGGCCCATGGAGAGGGTGTTAAGTAAATTGTTTGTATCGAATCTCTCCCGGTCGAATCCCCCCGCCCATTGGGGCGAATGGAACGACTAATCTGGGGTGACGCCCCGCGCCTGCGGCGGAGCAGTTCATTATGCGCCAGATTTCTCTTCGACATAAATATGATGATTGTTTCAGGTTCATATTAAGAGAAAGGGAAACACCGCCGTGGAATAAATTTGCCTTGAAGATTGCAAACTGGGAAAGTTTTTGTTTCGCCAGGCAGGACATTTACAGAAACTGATATTGTTCTATTTTCAGCCTTTGCCGGTGATTGGCATCAATGTCCTGTACGCGTCCAAGCCCCCTTTTCAAGAGCGAATTGCTCACGGTTTTCTTGTTTTAGTCGTCGGCAGCGCACTGCTTTTCCGATGGGGGCAATATGTTGTTTTGCCTAAAAGCTTCATTGCTTTTGATGGAAGAGAGTCTGTCCGCTTTGCTTCTCCGGTACGGATAGGTGATACGATTCAATGCGAGGCTAGAGTTAAAAGCCTGTCGGAGAAAGATGAAAAACGGGGCATTATCGAATTGGAAAGTTTTGCCAAGAATCAAAAAGAAGAAATCGTATCCACTTATATCTCAAAAATCCTCGTGGCCCGCAGGGAATGAGCGGCCATCTGGGTTCTTCGGCATTGGTAATAAAATAAATATTGCGAGGTGAAAATTATGAGTAATAAACGTATTGTTAGCTGTGCAATAACCGGATCGATTCATGTTCCAACTATGTCGGAGTACCTGCCTATCACCCCGCAGCAGATTGCGCAAAATGCACTGGATGCAGCAGTCGCCGGAGCCGCAGTAGTTCATATTCACGCCCGTAATCCTGCCGATGGCATGCCGTCTTCAGACCTCAACCTCTTTCAGGAAATTATTGATCTCATTCGTGCAAAAAATAAAGATCTTATCATCTGCCTCACAACAGGCGGCGGAGCAGGAATGACAGTAGAGCAGCGATTGGCAGTGGTCCCGCGGTTTAAGCCGGAGCTGGCCTCCTGCAATTTAGGTTCAATAAATTGGGGCGTATTCGCAATCGCAGAAAAATACAAGGAGTTCAAGTATCCCTGGGAAGGCGCCATGATGAAAATGATCGAGGGATACATTTTTCAGAATACCTTTGCCGATCTGAAAACGATGCTTCCGGTTATGGCGGAAAACGGAACCAAGCCGGAGCTGGAAGTTTATGACATAGGGCATCTCTATAATCTGGCCTATCTCCTTCAAGCAGGCTTTATCAAGCCGCCGGTTTATTTGCAGTTTGTGACCGGAATCCTGGGGGGCATCGGTTCCACGCCTTATGATCTTCTCAACCTGCACACGACTGCCGAGCGGCTTTTTGGCGCTGGGAACTACCAATGGTCGGCATTTGGAGCGGGGCGGGCCGAGTTTCCAATCTGTACTCAAGCGTTGCTTCTGGGAGGCAATGTGCGAGTCGGCATGGAAGACAACCTGATGTTGAGCCGCAAGAAAAAAGCGAAGAGCAACGGGGAGTTGGTGGAGAAGATGGCGCGGATTATGCGGGAATTCGATTTGGAGCCGGCTTCACCGGATGAGGCGCGAGAGATTTTGGGATTAAAGAAACGATAGCGGCATTTTTAGTTAAACATGAGAGAGAAAATGTTTTAATAATTACGGGAAAACTTAAAGCAATGAAAACCCAACCGGTGCCGTCAACTTTTTCGTGTAAATTTTTCGCGGCTAGAACCGCTCATACTTCCGCTTGTACTTTTCATACTGCCGCTCGAGCGCCTCTCTGTCGCGAGCCGTCCCGTGCGCGGGAAGATAAACGGAACAGCCCGTCTTCAGCAGGTTTCCCCAGCTTGCCGCCATGAGTTTCTCGTCCGCCGCGAACGGAGGAATCACCGAACCCCGGAAAACACCGAACAGGGCATCGCCGACGATCGCAATTTCACTTTCGAGGATGACGCTGAGGGACCCGGGCGAATGGCCCGGCGTGGCAAGAAGATATCCCTGAAACCCCAACGGGCTCAAATCATACCGGTCCGCGATCGTCAGA
>JAAZOZ010000448.1 GCA_012797505.1 Smithella sp.
GATCCACGGAACGCTGCCGCTGACCGGATGGATCTCCGACCGATTGTCGCACCTGTATCTTTCACGGTTCTTCCGGTACCGGCCCGTTGACGGCGATCTGACGATCGCGGACCGGTATGATTTGAGCCCGTTGGGGTTTCAGGGATATCTTCTTGCCACGCCGGGCCATTCGCCCGGGTCCCTCAGCGTCATCCTTGAAAATGAAATTGCGATCGTCGGCGATGCCCTGTTCGGCGTTTTCCGGGGTTCGGTGATTCCTCCGTTCGCGGCGGACGAGAAACTCATGGTGGCAAGCTGGGAGAAGCTGCTGAAGACGGGCTGTTCCGTTTATCTTCCCGCGCACGGGACGGCTCGCGACAGAGAGGTTCTCGAGCGGCAGTATGAAAAGTACAAAAGGAATTATGACCGGTCCTAGCGTAACCGGTTTTCGATAGTTCGGGGGAAGCCAGCTTTTTCAGTCTCTTCGGGCCGGCTGAACGCGCCGCGCCGGCGCGAAACCGCTGCCGCGGACCTGACGGGGAAAATACATTGTTTTGTTTTCCCGACAAAAGAAAACCCGCGGCTTGCGCGGGTTTCCCGAACTTCTCCGGAGGATGTCGGATGATGGCTTGGTGGGCGATGAGAGACTCGAACTCTCGGCCTATGGCTTCGGAGGCCAGCGCTCTATCCATCTGAGCTAATCGCCCGTGCGGGTGCTTCTACACTATCCCTTCATAATCTTCAACGGTTAAATTCCATTTTCCTGAAAACGAAGGGAAAACCGTTAGGGAATCCCGGGCGACCCCGTGCCGCCTTGTTTTGCGGAGGTGTGATCCTTTCCCAGGTAGTAGTTGATCCAGGAGGAGGTTTGATAAAGGTCCCAGTTGCAGGGTGGCACGATATTTCCGGCCAGGCGTGATTCCTCGCCGTGTTTTTTCAGCCGGGCGTAGGCCCGGACATGGACGCAAAGTCTTTGCTTGGGATAAATCTCGCACCATCCCTGGAAACTTCCGCCGCAGGGGCCGTTGCGCTGGTTTTTCGGGCACTGCGACATGGGACACAGGTAGGCTATGTCGGGAAGGGCGCAGTCGCCGCAGTCGCGGCAGTCAAAGAGAGCAACCTTGGTGAAGTGTTCCAGTTTGTGGAAGAGGGGCTCCATCCGCGTGCCCTGCACGGTTTTGCAAAGCGCCCTCATCGCGCCGTAGAGGTTTTTTCCGGGTTCATACATCAGCCGGTGGAAAAAGCGGGAAAAACCATAGGCGCATTCAACTTTTGTCTCCAACGGCCGGGAGCGCCGGTCGACGGGGGTGTCCCGGTTGAGTCCGGTTGCCGGATTTGCTTCAAAGAAGTAAAACCCGTTGTCGATGGGGTAATGAAAATACCGGACCAGTTCGGTCCAGCTCGGCACAAGCATTTCCCCCTGCCGGGTAATCTCTTCCACCTGTTCGTAGCGGATGTTGTGGCCGCCGATGTGAACGCCGCTGTATCCCATTCCTTTCAGAATGGCGTACATCCTGGCGGCGCGAAGGATTCTCGCGCCTTCCCCTTTGTCCGGGTCGCTTCGCTCCCGGTCGATGTCCGCGAGCAGTTGGTCCGTGACGACAGAGCCCGGCAGGTCGTTGCGGTTCATCATTTTCGCCGCGCCGAAGGGAAGGATGTAAATGTTGCCCACCAGGGGGATCTGCGGATAGTTTTGCTTCATGAAGAGGAGCGCTTCATGGAATTTCCGTGCGTCGTATCCCAACTGCGTAACGATGAATTGCGCGCCGGCGGCGATTTTCTTTTTCAGCTTGTCGTATTGCCCCATCTGCTCGGCTTCAGTCGCCTTGAAGGGGGAAACAACCGCGCCGGGGAAAAAATCAGCAGGCTGATGCGTGACGGCGCCTTTGATTCCGGGATAGGTAAGCCCCCGGTTCATGCTCGTGATCAGTTGCAGGAGGTGAACGGGATCCAGATCGAAGACCGGCGCGGGCCTCCCCTGGAAGCCGGACACCGGGTAGTCGCCGCTCATGACGAGGAGATTCCGGACGCCCGCGCGGTCCAGGGCGTAAAGCTGGCTTTCACACTGGTTGCGGTTTTTGTCCTTGCCGGTAAAATGGACAAGGGGTTCGATGCCCAGTTTGAGAATCTCGGCCCCCATGAAGTCGGCGGACATGGCCGGGGTTCCGCCCGGATTGTCCGTGAGCGTAAGCGCGCAAGCTTTATGCCCGCCGGCGGCCTGCTCCGCCTGCGCCAGGCATTTCTCCTGCGCCGCTTCTTTCGCGCCTCTGCCCGGCACCAGTTCCCAGGTGACCGGGAATTCGGAGGGATCGAGCAGGGCCTCTTTGAACCGGTTTTCCGGCATGCTTTTCCTTAAGGGTGAAATCGTTATTTTTGCGCGATGAAAATCGCATTTACGAAAAAGCTTGTCAACTGTTTTTCACGGGAAAGGGTGATAGGCTGAAGACTGAAGACCGAAGGCTGAAGGCTGAAGGACACCCATGCCCCATAGCCTGTTCTTTTAACCTTTTCTTGCAGTTGCCGTTGAAATTTGTTACTGAAACAACATGTTTCCGGTAAATGACAATCGAGCAGGTCTGTTCGTATTCAGCCTGGCAATATTTCTTGCTGCCCTCTGGCCTGCTTCCGGGTTTGCGCTCACGGAAATATCCAACGTGAGGCACTGGACGGCGCCCGATCAGACGCGCATTGTTTTCGATTTGAGCGACGAGCCGGTTTATCAATTTGACATTCAGAAAAACAAAGTCACTCTGGAATTCTCCAACGCCTTTTTTTCTCCCTCCCTGCCGCCGGAAAAGATCATCCGAAAGCCGGGTGTCACCAAAATTCTTTTTATCCGGGGAGAGGATCGGCAATGCACCATTCACATTTATTTGAAAGATCATTTGCGGGCGGAAGTCTTTCCCCTGAAGAAATTCATGGACAAGCCCGATCGCGTCGTGGTCGATGTTCTGCTGGCGGAGGTTGAAAAAGCCCCGGCAGTGGTGAAGCGCAAGGCGGTTTCAGCCCCCAAACGGGTCATCGTGATCGATCCCGGCCACGGCGGAGAGGATCCCGGCGCCATCGGCAAAAACGGGACGTATGAAAAGCACGTTGTGCTGGCCATCAGCCGGGAGATCAAGAAGGAGATCGACAAAATGCCCGGCTATCGGGCGGTCCTGACCCGCGACGGAGATTATTACGTGTCCTTCAGCAAGCGCCTCGGCGTGGCGCGCAAGCACCCGGCAAGCCTCTTTATCAGCGTTCACGCGGATGCGGCCCGAAACCGCGAGGCCCAGGGCAGCTCCGTCTATTGTCTGTCCACCGGCGCGGCCAGCAATGAAGCCGCGAAACTGCTGGCCCGGAACGAAAATCTTTCCGATGTCATCGGCGGCGTACCCGGCGGCGAAGGCAATAATCAATCCGATGAAATCATCCTGAATATGTTTCAAACCAACACCATCAACCTGTCGAAAACCTACGCGGCCGATCTGCTGGATCAAATCGGCCGCGTGCAGAGCCTGAAGTATCCCACGTTTCACGAGGCGCCTTTCCGTGTGCTGAAGCTGCCGGATACTCCCGCCGTGCTTCTGGAAACCGCGTACCTTTCCAATCCGCAGGAAGAAAAGCTGCTGAAAAC
>JAAZOZ010000081.1 GCA_012797505.1 Smithella sp.
AATGACAAGAGCGCCAACTTAACAAAAATAGGCGGTTTTACTGTAAATTATACAAATTATGAAGACAAAGGGATAAAAGTGAAAGTTACACATTCAAGTGCTTTTGAAATGCCAGCAGGCGGGCCTTTTGAAAGGACCATTTTGCTTGTGAGTGATGGGTAGAAACGGGACACCCTTCGACAAGCTCAGGGTGACAAACTGTTGTTTTTGATTGAGGAAACGTCGATTTCGTATTTTTTGATGCGATGCCAGAGGCTTCGCTGGTTGATCCCGAGCAGTTTGGCGGCTCGTGACTGAACACCGCCAGCCTGCTTCAGCACTCTTAAAATAATTTCTTTTTCACAAGCCGCGATATGTTCGTCGATGTTGAAACCATTGGAAATCTTTAATTCTTCTTTTGAAACCGTTCCACTTTCCGCTTCTTTCTCTGGCGAAACCGCGTCAAAATCTATTTTTTGTCGCTGGCCTGATATGTCAGTCCTACTCGTAAAACCGACTGACGAAATTCTACCCTGATCGGCCATAACGGAAGCTCTCTCCAGCACATTCTTTAATTCCCGAATATTGCCCGGCCATGACCATGTCATCAACTCCCGCATCGCTTCCGGGGACAGCTCCTTTTTTTCAGGCATACGATCCAATATGTGCCGGGCGATCAGTGGAATGTCCTCCACGCGATCCCGCAGCGGCGGAATATAAATCGGAAAAACATTCAAGCGGTAGAAGAGATCTTCGCGAAAAGTCCCTTCTTTGACCATCTGGTGAAGGTTTTTGTTGGAAGCCGCGATAAACCGAACATTGACCTTGATGGTTTCATTTCCGCCGACGCGCTGAAATTCCCGCTCTTGCAGGACGCGAAGCAGTTTGGCCTGTGTTTCCAACTGTATGTCGCCGATTTCGTCCAGAAAAAGCGTTCCTTCGTTGGCCAGCTCGAACTTGCCCGTCTTTTTTGTCGAAGCTCCGGTAAAGGATCCCTTTTCGTGCCCGAAGAGCTCGCTCTCCAGCAGACCGGCCGCGATGGCGACGCAATTGAGTTTGACAAAGGGTTTCCCCTGCCGGTTGCTCTCCTGATAAATCGCTTCCGCGAACAGTTCTTTCCCCACGCCGCTTTCGCCCAGCAAAAGGACCGTATTGTCGGTCTGCGCCACTTTGATGACCTGGCTCAGGCAACTTCGGATGGCCCGGCTCTGGCCGACGATTCCAGGGAACCGATCCCTCGCGTCCACCTTGCTGATCAAATTGGCTACTTCACGAAAAACGTGATCAAAATGACCGATTTCATCATGAGCCCTGGTTTTCGTTTCCGTTTCCGGTTGCACCGGTGGTTTTGGAAACGACGGAGAAGATTCGACTTCATCGACAAATTTTTGAACAGGACTCAAAACGGCAAACGTAACGACAACCGCCGAGAAAGCGGTAAAGGCAATGACCGCGCCGCCCAGCAAAAAAAGCTGCATTGTTGAAGCTCTGCCGGCGTAGTAGGCAACAAGAAAGGCCAGAACAGCGAATCCCGTGAAGATAAAGGGAATCAGGACAAAGAGACTGACACGGAACGGCGAAGAACGACCCGTGGAAAGTTTTTTTATGTTTGATGCGATCTCTTTCATCAGGAGCTCACTTGACCATTTTGGTTAAATCCCACATGGGCATGAAGATCGCCAGAGCAAAGAAGCCGACAACTGCCGCGAGACCGACCATCAAAATCGGTCCGATCGAATCGGCAAGTCCCTTGACGGCATATTGAACTTCGTCGTCATAATGGAGAGACACCTGCCTCATCATCTCTTCGATGTTGCCGGATTCTTCACCGATGGCCACCATATCCACAACCATCGGGGTAAAGTGCTTCGCGGAGCGCAGCGGCCCGGAAATTCCCTGCCCTTCCTGTATTTTGTCCCGGACATTGTCAAATTCCCGGGAAATGGCCGTGTTGCCGATGGTGTCCGACACCACCTCCATGGTTCTCATTACGGGAACGCCGCTGGCCTGCATGATTGCAAAGATCGCCGCGAAGCGCGACATGGCCGCCTTCTGGAACAGGGAGCCGAAAAGCGGCATTTTCAGAAGAAAGGTATCAAACGTGTAGCGCCCGACCGGGGTTTTAATGTAATACCGCAGAAAGACAACGAGAGCGATAATGCCTCCCAGCAGGATGTGCCAGTAATTGGCCAGCCCCTGATACATAATCATGGCAATTTTCGTCGGCAGCGGCAGCGCAATTCCGGCTTTGGCGAATATAGCAACAAACTTGGGAATGACAAAAGTCAGAAGAACAACAAACGCGATGACCAGGGCAATCACAACGATGATCGGGTATTGCAGAGCGGACTTGATATCCTTTTTGATTTTCGCCTCATGTTCGACGATATCGATCAGGCGCTCCAGGATTTCCGGCACGGAGCCGCTGATCTCTCCGGCGTTGATCATGCTGAGATATAGTGGTGAAAAGACGGACGGATGCTTCTTCATAGCCGCGTAAAGCGTCATACCGCCTTTGATGTCCTGGCTGATTTCCGTTGCCACTTTTTTGAGAGTTTTGTCCTGCGTCTGGCTGACGAGGACCTGCATCAGCCGGATGATGGGAACGCCGGCCTGTATCATGGACCGGAACTGCTTGGTGAAAAGAATTAAATCCTTTGTTTTAACCGAAGCCCCGAAACGCAGAGAAGACAACGACGAAAGGCTGAAGCCGCTTTTGTCCTGCCGCACGATCCGGACCGGGATCAGGTTTCGCGCCGCCAGCATGCTGTTGACTATTTCTTCCGACTCCGCTTCTATGGAGTCGGTTATCGTCTTTCCCATTTCGTTGATTGCCGAATAAACATAATTGGCCATCTTTTTTCCCCCTAGGTCATAACCGCCGATGTTGCTTCTTCCGGCGTGGTGATGCCGTTCATAACCTTTGCCGCCGCGTCTTCAATCAAGGTTCTCAACGTTCCCGCCTCGATCGTCGCTTTTGTAATTTGCTGGTTGGAGTATCTCTTCATGATCATGTCCTGAACCATTGCGTCGTTGACCAGAACTTCGAAAAGGCCGGTTCGCCCCTTATAGCCCGTGTTTTTACACTGCTGGCATCCCCTGCCCCGCGCGAAATTGGCGTTTTGGCCCTGCTCTTTTGTAATGCCCAGCGCATCCAGCGCGCTTTGCGGCGGCTGATAGGATTCCTTGCAGTAGGGACAGACGGTCCGCAGCAGCCGCTGGGCAAAGGAAACCAGCAGCACGGAAGAAATCAAAAAAGGCTCGATGCCCATGTCGATGAAGCGGGTCACGGCGCCCGCGGCATCGTTGGTATGAACGGTGCTCAGAACGCGGTGGCCGGTCTGCGCGGCCTGGACGGCAATCGCCGCCGTTTCCGAATCGCGGATTTCACCGACCAGGATCACGTCCGGGTCCTGGCGGAGAATGGAGCGCAATCCGCTCGCGAAGGTCATGCCGGCCTTCCGGTTCAACTGGACCTGGCGGACATTGTTGACCCGGTATTCGACGGGATCCTCCAGGGTGATGATGTTGATGTCCGGCTTGTTGATGGCGCTGAGAATCGCGTAAAGGCTTGTGCTTTTGCCGCTGCCGGTGGGGCCGGTGCTCAGGATCAGGCCGTAAGGCTTCTTGCTCATCATCTCGATCTTTTCCCGGTCTGAAGGAATCATGCCCAGGCGGTCCAGT
>JAAZOZ010000082.1 GCA_012797505.1 Smithella sp.
CAGCTCACCGATATTGCCGTGGTATTGATAGGCGCCGCCCACCATCACCGACGGCAAGAATTTCACCCGGTCCTCGTTTACCTTCTGCTGCTTTTCCTGAACCTGAAGCTTCTTGACGGCAAGCAATCTGTTGTTTTGCACAGCCAGGTCAATCACCTTTTGCAGGTTCAAAGCTTCGGGAAGGTCCTGCGCGCCGGCAGAGGCGGACAGCAGGCACACGGCGACCATGGAAAGGATCATCAACTTTTTTCCCCCGCCCACAATCCCGGCCGCCTGCGAACCGGCCGGCAATTCCCGACCTTCATCGATTGGCTTCATCAGGCAGGCATACAGCACCGGCACCAGGAACAGGGAAATAACCATGGCCAGCATGATTCCTACCGCAATCACGCTGGCCAGCGGGCTCCACAGCGGAGAGCCGGAAAGGATCATGGGAATCACACCGATCGCCGCGGCGCTGGCGGTCAAAAAGATGGGGCGCAATCGCCTTTTTCCGGACTCGATCGCGGCTGTTGCGATGGACGCCCCGCCGCGGTGCAGTTCGTCGGCATGGTCCAGCAGGATGATGGCGTTTCTGACCACAATGCCGGAGAGGCTGATCAGGCCGACAAACGCGGTAAATCCAAACGGGTTGCCGGTCATCAACAGGCCCAGCATGGCCCCGAACATGCTGAGCGGAATAGTCAGCATGACCATAAACGTTTCCTTCAGGTTGCGGAACTGGAAAAGCAGCACCAGAAAAATCATAAACAGACTGACGACCAGAGCCGTCAGCATTTCGGAAAAGGTTTCTTTCTGGTTTTCGTATTCTCCCCCGTATTCGATTTTGTAACCCGTAGGCAGGGAAAGGCCCGCGATCCGCGGACCGGCCATTTTCAACACCTGCGAGGCCAGATAGCCGTCCGCCGGCTCGCACTGCACGGTCAGCGTACGCAGCCCGTTGAGATGGTTGATCCGGCCGGTCTGCCACTGTGGTTCCAGGGAGGCAATCTGGCGAAGCGGCACGCCCGCGCCGGTCACGGGAGACGTCAGATACAGGTTTTCCACGTCGCCGAAATGCCGCCGACTTTTTTCATCCAGGCGAAGCACGATGTCCACAGCCACATTCCCTTCGTACAGCGTGGATACGGGAGCGCCGGTGAATCCCGCATAGATGGATTTCGCCACGCTTTCGGTGGTGAACCCCAGGCGCTCGGCGCCGTCTTTGAGCCGGACGGCAACGCCGTAATAATCCTCCCGGCTGTCCAAACGGAGAAAGGCGACGGCTTGTGTCCGCCGAAGAATGTCCTCAACTTTGTTCCCTATGGACTTCATCGTCGCGAGGTCTTCGCCGATAATCCGGATTTCGACGGAGGCGTCCGAGGGAACCCCCTGTTGCAGCAGCCGGGCCTGGACCCTTCCTTCCGGGACCACTTCGTCGGCCCGCCGGTTCAACTCGCGACGCAGCCGTTTGGCGTCGTCATCCCGGCGCGTATTGACGAGGATCTGCGCGAAATTGGCCGCTGGATTCCCCTGCATGAAATTGTAGTAAAAGCGCGGAATACTGGAACCGACAAACGTCGCACAGGACACAACGGCCGGGTCGCGCTGAATCAATTCCTGAATTCCGCCGATCGCGATCTCCGTTTTCTTAAGCTTGGTGCCGGTGGGCATCCATAAATCCACGATCAGCTGGTTGCGTTCAGCTTCCGGAAAAAATTTCTGCGGGATGATCTGGTAGAGGACAACCGCCATGACCATGGCCCCGAGGCAGACCAGAATGGTCAGTCGGGCATGCGCCATGCTCCAGACGATGGCGCGGTCATAGCCGGATTGCATGAGGTTCAGAACGGATCTGCGGGGCGGCCGCGGGGAGGTTTCCCCGGCGGGATTGCGCAGGCCTTTGCGAATGAAGGTCAGGCACAGTACCGGGGTCAGCACCATGGCGACGACAAAGGAAGCCGAAAGCGCGATGGAGACGGTCAGCGGCAAAGCGATAATGAAATCTTTCACCATGCCCGACAGCATGACCATCGGCAAAAAGGCCGCGATGATGGTGATGGTGGCCGTCAGAATGGGCACCACCAGCTCGGTCGCGCTTTTCCAGGCGGCGGTTTGCGGCCGCACGCCGTTGTCCAGGAGCTCGACATAATTGTCGGCGACCACGACCGCGTCGTCCACCACCATGCCCAGTACTACGATCAGGGCTGCAAGCGAGACCTGGTGCAGTTCAATGCCGAAAAAATGCAGCAGCGCGAAGGTCATGGCGACCGTCATGGGAATCGCCGTGGCGGCGACGGCGGCGACACGGAAAGGAAGCAGGAGAATGATGACCAGGATCACCGCGGCAATGGCCAGTACAAACTCAAACAAAAAATGGCTGACATTCCGCTCAACGATTCTGGGCTGGTTGACGATCGTGTTCAGTTTGACGCCGGCCGGAAGCCATTTGGACGCTTCATGGAGTTTCCGGTCCACCGCCTTTCCAAAGGCAACAATGTTGTATCCTTCATGCGCCTGAACGGCAAGCAGGATGCTGCTCCGGCCGTTGACGATGATTTTGGAGGACGCCTCCTCGAACCGCCGCTCGATGCGGGCCACATCCCGGAGGCGGACGACTTCGCCGGTTTTCGCGAAACCGACAATCTGATGGCCGATCTCCTCTTCCGTTTTGTAGTATCCCTGCGTATAAAGAGGGACACGGGCATCGGATGTCGAGAGATCGCCGGCCGGGCCTATCGTGTTTTGCGACTGGAGGATTTTCATCACCTGATCCAGCCGGACTCCATAGAGCGCCATCTTCGCGCTGTCGGTGAAGACGACAATCTGCTCCTTTTGCTCGCCGAGGCGCCTGATTTTCGACACCTCTTTCATGGTTCGGAGCGTGTCTTCCAGTTTTTGCGCGTAGTCCCGAAGCTCGGCGTACCGCGGCTCGTCCATTTCGACGGCAATAATTAGAGCTTCCGTGTCGCCGAACTCCGAATTCACGATCGGGCCGTACACGCCCGCAGGCAGGCTGACGGCCTTCAGGACGTTCAGTTGATGATTCAGTTTGCTCCAGAAGGGATCGAAATTTTCGACGTCATTGTTCAGCCAGACGGTGATCACCACCATGCCGTCCGAGGTCACGGAGGTCGTTTTTTCCTTGCGCACCTCCGCGTACTGGAATAGATACTGTTCCAGTTTCCGGGTAACCTGCTCTTCCACCTGCAGGGCGTTGGCCCCGGGATAAAGGGCGATCACCTGCCCCACGCGAACCTTGACTTTGGCGTCTTCGCGGCGCGGCATTTCCATCAGGGAATACACACCGACCAGAAACGTCAGGGCGAGAATGGACAGGGTGACCTGTGGATATTTGAGCGATTTCTTGACAAAATTCATAATGCCTGCTTGAGCGCGATCAAAGATCCGTTGTGCAGTTTATGCTGGCCGCCGACCACGACCAGTTCGCCGGGCGCAAGACCCGCCGTCACCACGATGCCGTTTTCGTCGATCTTCCCCAGCGAGATTTTCCTCCGGAAGGCCCGCCGTTTGACGTCGTCCACAACGAAGACATAGGCCGTGTTGTCCATGTCACGCAAAACCGCCTCTCCGGGAACACGGATCACTTCCTCCTCGCGACCGGACGGGATTTGAATCTCGGCCGTCATGCCCGGCCGCAGGATCCCGTCGGGATTGGGCACTTCCATCCTGACGGAAAAAGCCCGCGTGGTCGGTTCCGCGAGAGACCCGACTTCAATCACTCTGCCCGAAAATGCCGAATCAATGGACGCAACATAAATTTTCGCTTTCACATCCATTTTAATGAAGCGCAGCTCGGTTTCCGGCACGGAAGCGTTCACATGAACCAGGCGAATATCCGAAACGCCGAAGAGCGGCAAACCGGCGCCGATGATTTCCCCCACCTCCACGCCGCGCTTGAGCAGCACCCCCCGAAAGGGAGAATACAATCTGGTCTCGGCCAGATTTTTCGTATGCAGCTTCTGCTGGGCTCTGGCCATTTTCAGCCCGTTGGAGATTTTGGAATAGTCGCTTTCGGACAGGCTTCCGCGTTCGTGCATAAGGTTCAGCCGGTCGTATTCATCCTGGATCTGGGCCGCGTTGGCATCGGCGATTTCCTTGGCGATCCGGTAATTTTCAGGATCCAGGCTCGCCAGCAGTTGCCCCTTTTCAATCATGGCCCCTTCTCTGGCCGCGATATAGTTGATCTTCCCGGACACCATGAAGCCCAGCCGGGCGGTTTTCGAACCTTCTATGTTTCCGCTGACGGCAATGACCCTGGCCACCGTCTTCTTTTCGATCTTTTGGGCAATTACGAAAACGGGCGCGGCCTCCGGCGGGGCTGCGTCTTTATCGCCGCAACCGAACATCAGAAAAAGCACGGGGCATAATAAGAAAAAAAACGACATTTTAATTTTCATAAAAACCTTCACAAAAAAACGCCTTCCCTACTTTTTGTCACAGTTCTCGGGCATTGCGATTCCATGCATGATTGCGTCAATGACCTGGTCGAGCTCCCGGTCGTAATCGTCGAGCTCGATCATCGGGCCGAACAGGTTGCGGTAAACGAAAAAAAGCACCAGGTTGGCCAGAATACTGCGGCCGGCGACGACCGCGTCGATCTCGCCTTTCATCAGCCCTTTGTCGACCATTTCCCTGTGATATTCCGCAAACACCTCGACCGCCCGGGAAATGATTTTGTCGTAGAGGATCTGCCGGATGTCCTCATGATACATGGCTTCCGTAATGACAATGCGCAGCATCGGAAAAACGGCATCGATCATGGCCATTCGATCTTTCAATACCCCCTTGATGCCGGAGCGAAGATCTTCGTGACCTTCATGGAAAAGAATTTTTTTGAGTCCGTACACGACCAGAAGCTCCGCGATGACATTTCCCAGATGCATCAGAATGCCGCGCAGAATGTCTTTCTTTGTTTTAAAGTAGCGGAAAATGGTTCCTTCCGCGACACCGGCCTGGCGCGCGATTTCGCTCGTACTGGCCGCACTGAAGCCTTTTTCCGAGATGACGCCAATGGCCGCATCGAGGATCTTTTTTTCTTTTTCCGACATTTTTAAATCAGCAGTTTGCATGATTAACCCCTCTCATTTTGTAAAGCAAAGTAATTTCATGTATTTATAAAAAATTCCTCCGTTTCGCCTTGTTGAGTGAGTAATCACTCATTTTTTGGTTTTTGTCAATACCTTTTTTAAGCGACGCCGTCGCCATGAAGAAAAATGGCCATTTGGATATTTGGCCGCAATGAGATATAGATTAATCAATTTTCGGAGTGGCTATACGGAACTCCTCGTTACAAAGGGGAAAAATGACGATCCGGCAAATCATTTTTGAAGCAACGCAAAAGCTTGAAAAGGCAGGGATTCCTTCGGCCCGTCTTGACGCGGAAGTTCTGCTGGCCTTTCTTTTGCGATGCGAGAGGCTGGCGTTCATCAAAAATCCTGACGATAAGATCAGCGAGAAGCAACTGGCCGCCTTTGACCGGCTGATCGAGCGAAGAACGGGTGGAGAGCCGGTGGCCTACATGACGGGCCGGAAAGCGTTCTGGTCCTTTGCCCTGGAGGTCAATCCCGCCGTGCTGATTCCCCGCCCCGACACGGAAGTGATTGTCGAAGAGGCTCTGGCCGTCTTGCGGCAGGAGTCCTGGCGCCGCCCGCGCATTCTGGATATCGGCACGGGAAGCGGGGCAATCGCGCTGGCGCTGGCCTGCGAAGTTCCCGGCGCGTCCATCACCGCCACGGATATCTCGGAGGCGGCCCTCCAAACAGCGCAAAAAAATGCCGCGGCACTGAACGTGGAACCAATCGTGTTTCTCAAGGGCGATCTCTTCGAGCCGGTTGAAGGCCGGTTTGACCTGATTGTGTCCAACCCCCCCTACATCGGGGCGGATGAATACCAATCCCTGCCCCCGGGCGTAAAAAATTTCGAGCCGGAGGAAGCGCTGCGCGCGGGTCAAACAGGTCTGGAATTTTACGAAAAGTTGATATATCAGGCACACGGATACCTTACAGAAAATGGCTGGCTTTTGCTCGAAATCGGCGCTAGACAAAAACAGGAAGTTCGCGCCATCTATGAAGCCCATCAGGATTTTTACGAACGCATCGATGTGCGTGAAGACTACGCGGGATTGCCGCGCGTCATCAAAGGAAGGAGAAGGTAAGTGGACAAGATTGTTATTTCCGGCGGCAGGCCGCTTCACGGAGACGTTCAAATCAGCGGCGCGAAGAACGCCGCCCTGCCGGTGCTGACGGCCGCGCTTCTGACCGAAGAGCCCTGCACGTTTTCCAATATTCCCGATCTGGTCGATATTAAAACCGCCGGCAAGCTCTTAAGAAATATGGGCGTGGAAATCGAAGGCGCGGGCACGGTCAAAATCAGCGCTGAAAAATTGACCAACAGCGTCGCCCCCTATGATCTGGTCAAGACGATGCGCGCTTCCATCCTGGTTCTCGGGCCGCTGGTGGCCCGCACGGGCAAAGCCCGCGTCTCTCTTCCCGGCGGCTGCGCCATCGGAGCGCGCCCCGTCAATCTGCATATCAAGGCGCTTCAGGACATGGGCGCGACCGTGGATCTGCAGGGAGGCTATATCGAAGCCAGGGCCGGCAGACTGAAGGGCGCCGATATTTATTTTGATCTGCCCACGGTGACCGGCACGGAAAATATCATGATGGCGGCAACCCTGGCGGAGGGCACCACCGTGCTCAACAACGCCGCGCGGGAGCCGGAAATCGTCAATCTGGCGGACGTGCTCCGGGGCATGGGCGCAAAAATCAACGGCGCGGGAACGGACGTGATCACCATCACCGGCGTGTCCAGACTGTCCGGAACCGAGGCGGCTATCATTCCCGACCGGATTGAAGCCGGCACCTTCATGATCGCCGCCGGAATCACCGGCGGGGAAATCAACGTGCTGGGATGCGTTCCCCAGCACCTGGAGGCGCTGATCAACAAACTGCGGGACACCGGCATGAAAATCCAGCCCATCGAAGGGGGTCTGCGCGTGGCCGCCGGAAATAAAATTGCCAGTGTGGACGTCAAAACCCTTCCCCACCCCGGCTTCCCGACGGATCTGCAGGCGCAGATCATGGCCTACCTGTGCGTCGGCAGCGGCCTTTCCGTCATCACGGAAACGGTCTTTGAAAACCGCTTCATGCACGTGAGCGAACTGATGCGCATGGGCGCGGACATCACGATTCAGGGCGGCAGCGCCGTGGTGCGCGGCGTTCCCGCTTTGAACGGCGCGCAGACGATGGCCACGGATCTGCGGGCCTCCGCCTCGCTGATTCTGGCGGCGCTGGTCGCCCGGGGTGAAACCGAGATTTCGAGGGTCTATCACATTGACCGGGGTTACGAGAATATCGAGAAGAAATTTTCCGCGCTGGGCGCGGACATCAAAAGGGTAAAATAAGATGAAAATTCTTCGAGCCGACGCAAAAGCCTTCCACCATTTTTTTGCCGCCCTGAGAACCAGGGGCGGGGCATTTTCACCGAAGCTGCTGTCGGACGTGGCCCGGATCGTTCGGGAAGTGTCCGTTCGGGGGGACGAGGCCCTGTTTTCCTACACCCGGAAATTCGACGGCCACGACCTGACGCCCGCAACCGTCGAAGCAACGGACGCGGAAAAAGAAGAGGCGCTGGCCGGCGTAAATCCGCAGGACCGGGAAGTCATCCGGCTTGCGGCGGCGCGGATTGAAAAGTATCACCGCCGGCAGATCGCGCAGGGATGGTCCATGAAAGACGAAGACGGCGCCGAACTGGGCCAGCGGATTCTGCCGCTGGCGCGGGTGGGCGTTTACGCGCCGGGCGGAAAGGCCTTTTATCCTTCCACCATCCTGATGGCGGCGATCCCCGCTCGTCTCGCGGGGGTCAAGGAAGTTCTGCTGGCGAGCCCCGTGAAGGACGGCCGGCTTTCCCCGCTCATCGCCGCGGCGGCCGAAGCCGCCCGGGTGGACCGCATTTTCAAGATCGGCGGCGCGCAGGCCATTGCCGCTCTGGCATACGGAACTGAAAGCGTTCCGCGCGTGGACAAAATCGTAGGGCCGGGCAACGCCTATGTCGCCGCGGCCAAAAAGCTGGTGTTCGGACAGGTGGCCATCGACATGATCGCCGGCCCGAGCGAGGTGGCGATCATCGCCGATTCAACCGCCGACCCCGTTTTCGCGGCGGCGGACATGCTGGCGCAGGCCGAACACGACGAAAAGGCAGCGGCTGTTCTTTTCACGCCCGATCCCGATCTGGCGCGGGAGGTCGCCGCAGAAATCCGGCGGCAGATAAAACCCCTGCCCCGGAAAAAAATCATTCAAAAATCCCTTTCTTCCTTCGGCGCGATCATCATCACGGCCGATATCGATGAAGCGGCGGCGCTGACCAATCTCTTCGCGCCGGAGCATCTGGAATTGATGGTGGAAAATCCGACAAATGCCCTGAGGCACATTCGCAGCGCGGGTTCCGTTTTTCTGGGGTCTTATACGCCGGAAGCCCTCGGCGATTACATTGCGGGCGCCAACCACATTCTGCCCACGGAAGGCACGGCGCGCTTCTCTTCGCCTCTGGGGGTTTATGATTTCTACAAGCGGATGAGCGTCCTGTCTTTTTCCCGGGCGGCGTTTGAAAATCTGTCGGAGGCGACGAGGCATTTCGCGCGAATGGAAGGCCTCTGCGCGCACGCCAATTCGGTGCAGGTCCGATGTAAAAGCGGTAAAAATTAATACAGGGAACGGTCGCGACCGTTCCCTGCCCTGAAAATGGTTGATAACAAACTGCCTATCTGATCAAACGTAGAAGCGACCGGACGCGATGATCGGCGGGTCCTCATGATCGATCGCGTAAACGATATCCTTGTTCATTTCCGCCTTGATCAGTTCAACGACCGGACGTCTTTTGTTCTGAAGGTTGGCAAATTTCATGACTTCGTCCATTAACTGATCGATGTGGCAGGCCTTGGTGATGATGTGGTGCTCCTCGCATTCCTGCGCGGCGCAGCGCTTTCCGGTCATGACCATCTCGTCGAGCTTGTAGCGGGGAATGGCTTTTTTCATCGCCATCATCATGCCCGGCAAAAACGGAATGCCCAAATCGACTTCGGGAAAGCACATGAAGCCCCGATCCGACCGCATGAAGCGAAAATCAAAATAGCAGCACATGATGGCGCCGCCGGCAAAGGCGTGCCCGGTCATCGCGGCGATGGTGGTCAGCGGATAGAGGGCGATCTTCCGGAACAGCGCCATCATCGTTTCGATAAATTTCTTGGCGGTGGCCGTGTCGTTTTTCTGCATGATCGGCATCAGCCATTCCAGGTCGATGCCGTTGCTGAAGATTTTGGCATCCGCTCCCCGAACCACCAGCACGGTAGCCTGGGTCTCTTTTTCCACCTGATCCAGGGTGTCAATAAATTTCTGCAGGAAATCCTGATTCAACCGGTTTTCCCCTTCGTTCAGCGTCACAACGGCCACATGGCCTTCCAGCTTGACATCAATCGACATAATTCTTCTTCTTTCCTCAATATTTTTTTAACGGTTCCTGACCGTTTGTACGGCCTTTTCTCTTTACGCCCGATGACTCTTATCTTTTTGCGGAAATATTTTCAACCCCCATTTCCGTTCTTGCTTTACCCTCAGCCCCGCAGCCTTTTTCATTCCAGCGCCTCCCGGGCCTCTTCCTTCGATTGGAAAATATGCGGCGCCAGATTCCGTTTTTTCAGCTCGTCGCCCAGTTTCATGCGCAGAAACGCGCTCGTGGTATAGCGGGTGACGTCGCTGTAGTACTCGGACACCACAAACTTGACCATCTTGACGTATTCGTCTTCCAGATCCGGCGCGATGGAAAAGTTGTCGTAGTTGACGATCGTTTTGACGCGCTTCCCCAGCGGGGCGCACACTTTCGTCACGCGGGAGCGGATCGCCTCGATATCGGCCGAGCTGCGGACATTGAGGCCCTCAAAATTAACATAAAAGATGTTGGTCGCCGGATCGTACGTGAGGCGATCGGGGATCGGAATGCTCAGGAGATCATCCTTGAGCCCCATCGGCGGAAGTTTGAAGATCCGCTCGTCCATCGGGCGAACATTCTTCATAATGGGTTTGAATTCCATCTGCGCCAGAAGGTCTTTTTCCAGGTCGATGCCGGGCGCGATTTCGATGAGCTCCACGCCTTCGCGCGTCAGCCGGAAGACGCACCTTTCGGTGACGTAAAACACCTGCTGTTCGCCCTGCTGGGCGGTTTTGCCGCTGAAGGTGATCTGCTCCACTTCCCGGACAATCTTTTTCAGGCTCCCCTCCTGAACGATTTTCAGCTTGCCGTTTTCCACGGCCAGTTGGGTCCCGCCGGCGGTAAACGTTCCGGCGAAAACGATTTTTTTGGCGTTTTGCGTGATGTTGATGAAGCCGCCGCAGCCGGCCAGCTTGGGGCCGAATTTGCTGACGTTCACGTTGCCGTGGGAATCCATCTGAGCCAGCCCCAGACAGGCCAGATCCAGTCCGCCGCCGTCATAATAATCAAACTGGGCATGCATGTCGTTGAGAAAATCCATGTTGGTGGCGGTGCCGAAATCCCCGCCGCCGGAGGGAATGCCGCCGATCGAGCCCGCTTCCGCCGTGAGCGTCAGATAATCGAAAATGCCTTCCTCGTTGGCGACATTGGCTACGCCTTCGGGCATGCCGATGCCCAGATTCACCACCATGTTCGGCCGAAGCTCAAAGGCGGCGCGGCGCGCGACGAGCTTTCGTTCATCCATGGGCAGCGGCTCCACGGTGGCCGTGGGAACCTTGAATTCGCCGCTGTAGGCCGGATTATAGTATGTGGAATAGGTCTGCCGGTGATTTTCCGGCTTCGCCACGACAACGCAGTCCACCAGAATCCCGGGCACCTTGACGTGGCGGGGATTGAGCGCGTGGCGGTCGGCGATTCTCTCGACCTGCACGATGACAAATCCGCCCGAGTTCTTGGCCGCCATGGCCATCGGCAGCATTTCCAGCGTCAGCGGCTCTTTTTCCATCGTAATGTTGCCGTCCATGTCCGCCGTGGTGCCGCGCAGAAACACGACCGAAACCGGCATCGTCTTGTACGCCAGATACTCCTTGCCGTCGAAGGTGATCCGTTCAACCAGGTCTTCCGTGGTGATGGCGTTGACCTTGCCGGCGGACAGCCGGGGATCAACGAAAGTTCCCAATCCCACGTGGGTGATCGTCCGGGGAAGGTGTCCCGCGATATCGCGGTACATATGCGTGATCACGCCCTGGGGAAAGTTGTAGGCTTCAATTTTCCCCGCAAGGGCGAGCTTCTGCATTTTGGGGATCAAACCCCAGTGCCCGGCAATGACGCGCCGGACCAGCCCGTCATGGGCCAGCCGGTTGACGCCCTTTTCCTTGCCGTCGCCGATGCCGGCCGCGACGATAATCGTAAGGTTTTTCGGTTCGCCCGTTTTCAGAAAGCGGTCTTCCAGACCCTGCAGCAGCTCTTCGGGGGAGTAACCGACAAAGCCGTTGACGGCTATGGTGTCTCCGTCCCGAATCACCCGCATGGCATCCTCCAGGGACACCACTTTGCCTCTCTTCATGCCGGAGCGGATATCCGCAACGACCGGACTGACGACGCCCTGGTTGCTCATGGAACACCTCCCGTGTGATTGCTACGCGGTCATGGTTCCCCCATCCACGTAGATGGTCTCTCCGGTGATATAATCCGCGGCGCCGGAAGCCAGAAAAAGCACCGCGCCGACAACGTCTTCCGGTTCGCCGATCTTCCCCTTGGGAATGGCCTGGCAAATCAACTTTTCAACATCGGGATTGGACCAGATCGGCCGGCTGAAATCCGTACGGGTAAATCCGGGGGCGACGGCGTTCACATTGATGCCGAACTGCGCCCACTCCCGCGCCATGCAGCGGGTCAGATGCTTGAGCGCCGCCTTGCTGCAGCCGTAAGCCGCCATGCCCACCTCGGCTTTTTCCGCGCCGACCGTGGTAATGTTGATGATTTTCCCGCTTTTTTGCTCCATCATTTTTCGCGCGACCAGGCGGCTTAAAAGCCAGACGGCCTTCACATTGGTGTTGAAACACTTGTCCCAGCCGTCCTCGCGAAGATCGAGCAAGCCGCGCAGAAAACTGCGGGCGGCGTTGTTCACCAGAATGTCGATCCGGCCGAATTCTTTAATCGCCGCATCGACCAGATTCTCCAGTTGTCCATGAACCGTCAGATCGGTTGCCACCGCCAGAGCTTTGCCGCCGTTGCCGGAGATTTCACCGGCGACGGCGTCAATCTCCGCTTTCGTTCTGCTGCACAGCACCACATTTGCGCCGGCCTGAGCCAGGCCCAGGGCAATCACGCGGCCAATGCCGCGGCCCGCTCCGGTCACAATCGCCGTCTTTCCGGAAAAATTGAAAACAGGTTTCATGCGTTTCTCCTCCTTACATTTATGTCATACGGAAAACCGCCGCGGACGACTTGAAAACCAGCGCCTCGCGTCCGATCGCCTTTTTTTACATTTTCATTCCGCCGTCGCAGAAAATGATCTGCCCGGTGATAAACGCGCTTTCATCGGATGCCAGGAACAGCGCCAGATTGGCGATATCCTGCGGCGATCCCTTCCGGTTCAGCGGAACGATGAACGGCAGCATCATGTCCATCTGCTGAAGGACGTCCGGGGGCATGCCTTTCATCATGTCCGTCCAGATCATGCCCGGCGCGATGGCATTGACGTTTACGTTTTTCGGCCCCAGCTCCTTGGCCGCGGTTTTGGTCATGCCGATGACGCCCGCCTTCGAGGCCGAGTAGTTGAGCTGGCCTGCGTTGCCCAGCGCGCTGGTCGAGGAAATGTTGATGATCTTTCCGTATTTCTTCTCGCGCATGACGCGCCCCGCGCACTGAATGCCGTAGTACACGCCCGTCAGATTCACGTCGATGACGGCTTTCCATTGGTCGTCCGTCATTTTATGCAGCATCACGTCGCGGGTGATGCCGGCATTGTTGACGATAATGTCGAGCGTGCCGAATTCGGCCACGGCCGTATCGACCATTTTCTGGACCACCGCCCGGTCGGCAACGCTGCCCAGAACGGCGAGAGCCTGCCCGCCTTTGGCCCTGATTTTTTCCACCACGGCCTTGGCATCCACTTCGTTGACGTCATTTACGATAATTTTCGCGCCTTCTTCGGCAAAGCGCATCACAATGCCTTCTCCGATGCCGCGTCCCGATCCCGTCACAATGGCTACTTTGTCTTTCAGTCTCATACGATCTCCTTTTCAATTTTTTTTCGGGGGTCAACCGTTTATCGGCTTTTTTCCGTCGCTTCGCATCACGATCCTCTCAGCCGGCCGGCCGCTTGCGGAGAATTTCCCGGCAAAGGTCCAGATAGTCCTCCGCGCCATGGCTTTTGGGAGCGTATTCAAAAATGGACAGGCCGAAACTGGGCGCTTCCGCCACAGCGATGTTTTCGCGGATGACGGCCTTGAAAACGCGGTCGCCGAAGCGCTCGCGCACCTTGTCCATGATGGCGTTGTTGAGCCTCTTTCTCGCGTCATACCGGGTCGGAATAACCCGGTACGTCGGCGCATTGTGGTTGTATCGCTTTTTAACGTCTTCGATCAGCGTCAGAAGCCTGCTCATTCCCTTGAGCGCCAGAAATTCCATCTGGAGCGGGATAAAAACCTCCCGACAGGCCACCAGGGCGTTGACCGTCAGCAGGCCGGAGGCCGGGGGGCAGTCGATGATGACGTACTGCGCATCGGACACATCCTCGAGGCGTTTTTTCAGAAGGCTTTCCTTTTCGGGAAGTCCGGCCATTTCCGTTTCCAGGCGCGCCAGCTCAAGGGTAGCCGGCAAAACGCTCATGCCCCTGATGGGCATGGCCGCCTGGGAAATCGGCGCCGTCCCCTTCATGACGGAATAAACCGTGCCTGTGAGATGGTGCGCGTCGAGGCCCAGCGAGTACGTCAGGTGCGCCTGCGGATCGAAATCGATAACGAGCACTTTTTTCCGAAGCAGCGTGAGCCCCACGGCGATGTTGAGGGCGCAGGTTGTCTTTCCCACGCCTCCCTTCTGGTTGCAAAAAGCGATGATGTCGGGACCGGCCATGTTTTGTGTCTCCAGTGTTTTTCCGGCAGCAGGCGACCGTACGCGCGACGTTCAGGGCAGCTTCGCGATAAAGTCCCTGATGATGGCGGTGATCTCGCCGGGTTTTTCCATGGGGATCAGATGACCGGCACCCGCCACGGATCCGAACTCCCCTCTCGGCAGGAGCGAGACGGCCCGGCGCAGATCCACGAAAGCGACATTGGGGCTTTGCTCCCCCTCGATCACCAGCGCGGGACAGTTGATCTTTTCCAGAAGCGGCCAGGGATTGCAGCACCAGCCGCCCATGAACATGGCCGCTTCGCTCTCCGGCGCGCAGGCCAGCCGCAGGTCGCCTTCCGGCATTTTTTCCATGCCGAAGCGCTTGTAAAGACGCAGAATCTCTTCGTCCCAGGTGGTAAAAAAGGAGCGGGATTTCAAATAAGCGTGTGCGTCTTCCTCGCTTTGCCAGTAGTTGAGGCGTTTGATCGACTTGGACGCCAGTGGGTGGCCTTCGACGCTGGGAGTCAGACTGTAGAATTCCTCCGGCAGAAAAATCGGCTCGATCAGGACCATGCCGCGCGGACGAACGCCGAAAAGAGAAGCGGCGATCGTCGATACCGTGGCGCCCATGGAATGACCGACCTGCACGTGATTTTCAATGTTTTGCGCCCGGCAGAACGCGCCCAGGTCCTCGGCGATGATATTCCACTTCAGGCCGCCCTGATGCGGGTCGCACGACCGGTAATTGCAGATGTAAGGCGCCCAGATCGTATATTCGCGGCTGAATTCTTCAATAATCGGGTGCCACAGCCAGGGCAGGAAGCCGGTGGCGTGGCAGAAGAGCATCTGCTTTTCGCCTCCCGGATAATACAGGTAGGGCAGTTCGGCGCCGCCCACGTCCTGTTGCTTCAAGTCGGGAATGTCTCTTTTCATCGGTAATCCAATCCTTTCCCGGTGAATCTTCCGCTCGCGGGGCGCGACCGGGATCCGTTGATCAGAAGACAAACACGGCGGCGGCAACCACCGTCGTGTAATGGTTATCCATGCAGATTTTCGACTGGGTCACGTTCAGCGTCCGGACGATCTTGCCGCTGATTTTGAAGATTTCCTTTTTTTCATCCCAGCTCTCATCCACGTTGAAATCGATCCCCAGCGTGGAAGCCAGCATGGCCGCGGCCAGGTCCTCGGCGTGGTCGCCGGTTTGTTTTTCCGTCATGCCGAAGGCATGGTGTTCACTGATGTACCCATAGGAGGTTTTGTCGGCGGGGATGGCGCAGCCGACCGACGCGGCCAGCAGCCTCTTGGGCTCGTTCGAGCAGCAGCGACTCATCACGCAATAGGTGATGGCGCCCGGCGTCAGCGACTTGAGCCCCTGCGACTTGGGAATCATTTTGCAGCCGGGAGGAAAAATGCTGGACACCTGAACGAGATTGCATTTTTCAATGCCGGCATTGCGCAGGGCGCGTTCAAAGGAATGCAGCTCATCCTTGTGCGTGCCGACACCCTTGGTGAAAAAAATTTTTTTGGGAACGAAATCCTGCATCGATCTCTCCTTATGGAATGGGATGTGGTGCCTCCGGGACGTGGATCAAACACCCATGAAAATCATGGCCGTAATTTACACAAAATTTTCAAGAATGCAAAAGAAAATGATGGGGACACCCGAAAGGCGTTTATCTTGCGGGAAACGCAAAAAAAGACTATAGGGAACAGCATCTTCCGTAAAGGATGTCCTCATGGGCAGAATATACAGACTGGCAGTGATTTTCTTTTTCATTTTATCCGGTTGCGTTTCCGCGCCTGACACCATCCGGGATGTCCGGGAGCTGCGTCAGGACCACGCTGCCTACCTCACGGATATTTCCGGGAAGGCCGATCCGCTCCCCGCTGCCCTGCAAGCGCGGATGGACGAAGATTACAACGTCATTTACTTCTCCGTGTGGCACCAGACCCGTCCTTTTCACGCCTGGGAGGAAAGAGTCCGCCATGATTTCAGAAGATACGCTCTCAGGCCCGGCTACGGTGAAAATAAAAAACCGCATCCCTCCTCGTGGCTGAAAAAACTGCAGCGCAACGCCGACCTGGAGGGCTACCCCAACGCGCCGGCCCGCGGGATCACAACCCGGAACACAAATTTGCGGGATCTGCCCACGAATTCCCCCCACTTCACGAGCGCAAACGGGGACAGTTCCGCCTGGCCTTTCGACAATCTGCAGCGGTCGTCCGTGCCCGCCGGCACGCCGGTTTTTGTCTGCCATGTCAGTGAGGACAAAGCCTGGGCGCTGGTGGAAACCTCCTTTACCTATGGCTGGATGCCGGCTGAAGACTTTGCCCGGGTCAACGAAGATTTTGCAAAAACCTGGGAGTCGGGACGCTACGCGGTCATTCTGCGTGATTCCACGTCCGTTCTGGACCGGAACGGTCGGTTCCTCGTGAAGGCGTCCGTGGGCCATCTCTTCCCTTTCAGCGCAGCACAGAATGGAAAGATTCAAATCTCCGTCGCGGTGGCGGATCAAAACCGGCAGGCGGTGATCCGGCAGGGGTTTGTCCCGGCGGAAGCGGCCGCGGCCAAGCCGCTGCGATTTACCCCGGCCAACGCGGCAAAAATCGCCAACGAAATGATCGGAGAACCCTACGGCTGGGGCGGCCTTTACGGCAGGCGCGATTGCTCGGCCATGACCCGCGATTTTTTCACCGTCTTCGGGATCTGGCTGCCGCGGCACTCGGAAGATCAGGTGAAGGAGGCGGGCGCGTATATCAACCTGCGGGGCCTGTCGCCGGAAGAAAAGGAAAGAATTATCATGGAAAAAGGCGTCCCGTACCTGAGCCTGCTGTGGCGAAAGGGGCACGTGATGCTGTACATCGGCGCTCCGCAAGGCCGGGCGCTCATCTTCCACAACATCTGGGGCATTCGGACAAAGGATCTGCAGGGGCGTGAGGGGCGAAAAATCATCGGGCAGGCGGTGATTACCGGACTGACGCCGGGACGGGAGCTTTCGGACATGGACACGGCAGCCGGCTCTTTGCTGGACAACATCGCCGCCATGAACATCCTGTCCGCGGACGTCCGGGAGGCGCCGGCGCCATGAACAAATACAAAATCGTTCTCGAGTATGACGGCACCAACTACAGCGGCTGGCAGGCGCAGAAGAACGCCAGGAGCATCCAGGAAACGCTGATCGGAGCAGCCCGGAAATTTCTGGGCGCTCCGGTGGAATTGCAGGGAGCGGGGCGCACCGACGCCGGCGTCCACGCGCTGGGGCAGGTCGCCCATCTGGAATGCGCCAACAAGGTGAACGGCGACGCCCTGCGGATGGGACTGAACGATCTGCTGCCGGCAGGCATCAATATTCTGAGCGTGGAAAGCGCCCACCCGCGGTTTCACGCCCGCCATTCGGCCGTGAGCCGCAGCTACCTGTATCTGATCGCGACCCGCCGCACCGCCTTCGGCAAAAAATATGTCTGGTGGATCAAAGACAGCCTCCACATCGGCAAAATGCGGCAGGCGCTGAAGGTTTTTGAAGGCTTTCATGACTTTTCCTCCTTTGCCGACAAACGAATGGAAAAAGGCGCTTCCACCACGGTGCAACTGGAATCCGCTCAGCTTATGGAATTCGAAAACATCATCGCGGTGCGCCTGGTCGCCTCCCATTTTCTGTGGAAAATGGCGCGGCGCATCGTCGGCATGACCGTTGAGGTCGGACGCGGCCGTCAGACGGCGGAATATCTTGCCGGGATGCTTCGGTCTTTTTCCGACGTTCCTGCCCGCCACACGGCCCCTCCCTCCGGGCTTTTTCTGGAAAAAGTTTTATACGAAGGCGACCGGCTGCCGGATATTCAGCCGCCGGTTCATCTGCTGTAAACCCCGGTCCCGCCCAAACGGTCCTGAATCCATATTTTCAAAGAAAAACATTGACATACTGAGGGAACTTTCCTATATTCCCGTCGCCGGGAAGACGCTTTCGATTGCGTCATACGCTTTTAAAAAGAGTCCCTGGCCCAGCGGACGGACATCAGGATTGTTGCCTTTCCTGCTGAATCGAATCAATACCAGACACCCTTCAACCCAAGATACGTCAGGCAGCCCTATGCAAGAGGTTAAGAAAAAAGAGCAGACTCCGCTGGCCACCCTCAAAGACCTGATCAGTCGCAACCGCGAGTTCGACATCATCGATCTTTTCTCCGACATGCATCCGGCCGACATCGCCGATCTGATCGATGAACTCGATGAAGAGGACCGCCTGCATCTCTTCACCCTGCTGGATGTGGACAAAGCCTCGGACGTTATTCTGGAACTGTCGGACAACTCGAGAGAACAGCTCATCGAGGACCTGTCCAACGAACAGCTCACCGACATCATCGAGGAAATGGAGTCGGACGACAAGGCGGACATCATCGCCGAACTGTCGGACGATCAGGCCAAGGCCGTTCTCGACGCCATCGAGCCGGAAGAATCCCAGGAGGTCAAGGAGCTTCTCCGGCATCCCGAGGACACGGCCGGCGGCATCATGCAGTCGGAGCTGGTCTCCGTCGGCAAACAGGCCACCATCAATGACGCCTTCCAGGCCGTCGTGGACGCCAAAGACGACATGGAAAACATCCACAATATCTTTGTCGTGGACGATGAAAACAAGCTGGTCGGGACGGTGCCCCTGCAGAGACTGATCACCATGAAGCGCTTTACGCCGATCGTGGACGTCATCGACGGCAATATTCCCAGCGTCAGGGCGGACATGGATCAGGAAGAGGTGGCGCGCCTGTTCAAGAAATACGACCTGGTCTCCGCGGGCGTGGTGGACGCCGACAATCACCTGCTGGGCCGCATCACCATCGACGACGTCGTGGATGCCATCCAAGAGGAGACCTCGGAGGACATCTACCGCATCGCCGGTTTGGGATATAACGACACCATTTTCAACAAAACGATCGATTCCGTTAAAAAACGCCTGCCCTGGCTTTACCTCAATCTGATGACGGCGCTGACGTCGGTCCTGGTCATTGGCTTTTTTGAAGACACCATCAAGATCATGGTCGCCCTGGTCTTTTTTATGCCCGTTATCGCCGGACTCGGCGGCAACGCAGGAGGCCAGACGCTGGCGTTGATCATCCGCGGCATCGCTCTGGGGGAAATCACCTTTGAAAACGCCAAACGCGTATTGGCCCGGCAGATTGCCGTGGGAGCGACCAACGGCGTCGCCGTGGGACTGGTGATCGCGCTGATCGCCTATTTCTGGAAAGGCATTCCCATCCTCGGACTGGTGATCGGTCTGGCCATGATCATCAGCGTGTTCGCCGGCACGATGGTGGGCGTCCTGATTCCGCTGGCCCTCAAGCGTTTGAATTTTGACCCGGCGCTGGGTTCCAATATTCTGCTGACGGCCTTTACGGACGCTTTTGGATTTTTCTCGTATCTGACGCTGGCAACCATTTTTCTCAAACTCCTGATGTGAGGCCCGGCTGTTCCGTTTGATCCATGATCAAAGTCTGCCCGACCGGAAAGCGGCGATGGCCGGTATTCAGTTGACATCCGCAAGCGGCATTGCTTACAATACAGCCATCAGCGTATCCGTCGTGGGAATGGAGCGGAACACACCATGAGATGGACCGGAAAAAAAGTTGGACTTGCCCTGGGCGGCGGCGGTGTCCGCGGCCTGGCGCACATCGGCGTGATCCAGGTTCTGGAAAAGGAAGGCGTTGAAATCGATCTGATCGCCGGGACCAGCGCAGGCGCGCTGATCGGGGGCGCCTACGCAACGGGTATGACCACCCGCGAAATCACGGCAAAAGTGGACGCCTATCTGAAGAGTTCGGAATTCGAGGAATCCGCCATTAAATCGATGGGCCTGTCGTTTTCCACGGGGCCGAAGAGTTTTTTTCAGAAAGCGCAAACCTTTGCCCGGAACCAATATTATCTGGTCAAGGCCCTGTTCAGCTCTTCCATCCTGCCCGCCGAGGATTTTCAGTC
>JAAZOZ010000083.1 GCA_012797505.1 Smithella sp.
CACCAGCAGAATTTCAGAAAAAGCGAGCGTGGCAATGGCGATATAGGGTGCGATGCGAAGACGCAGACAGGGAAAGCCGATGACAAAACTGAGCAGGGCCGCGAAGCAACCGCCCAAAGGGATCCCGATCCACGGAGACAGATGAAGTTCCATGGTCATGATGGCGGAGAAATAGGCGCCGAGTCCGTAGAAGGCCTGATGACCAAAACTGAGGATGCCGGCGTAGCCCACCATTAAATTCCAGCTGACCGCGAGCGTTGCATAGATCAGGCAGATAATCATCACGCTCAGATAATATTCGCTTTTAACAACAAGGGGCAATATCGCGAGGACGACGAAAAAAGCCCACATGAGGCAGGGATTGGCGGCCCTGAACGTTTTGAGCAGGCGGTCCTGATAAGTTTCGTTTTTCACCACTCCTTACCTCCAAAAAGTCCGGATGGCCGGATCATCAAAACAGCAATGAGGAGAGCAAAGCAAATCAGATCCTTCCATCCCGATCCCAGAAACAAAACGGATAAGCTCTCCGATATGCCGATGATGAATCCGCCCAGAATTGCGCCCGCAAAGCTGCCCAGGCCGCCTAAAATGACCACGATAAACGCTTTGATCAGAGGGCCGCTTCCCATCCAGGGGTTGACGGAAAAGATAGGCGCCAGGGCCGTGCCGGCAAGGGCCGCAAGAGATGCGCTGATGCCGAAGGTTGCCATATATACTCTACGATAGGAAATACCCATGAGGGTTGCGGCTTCAATATCCTGGGCCGTGGCGCGCAGCGCAAGGCCGAATCGGGTCCTTTTCATCAACTGCCAGAAAGCAACCAGCACAATCACCGCCAGGCTCAGGATATAGATCCGGTGCCAGGCCAGGGTAATGTTTAAAAAGCTGGTGGTTCCTGAAATCATGTAGGGCACTTCCTGAAAATCACCGCCCCAGAATTTGAATGCAAAATTTTGAACAAAAATTCCGATGCCCAGTGTTACGACAATCGCTCCGACATCCCAATCCGGTCGTCCCAGCATCGGTGAGATAAGCCCTTTCTCCAGCAGCGCCGCCAGAATGAAAATCACCAGCAAGACGATCGGAACCGCCATCCAGGGCGCCAAATGAAAATAAGAGACTCCAAAGAACAGGCCAAAGCCGCCCAGCATGTAAAGCTCACCATGGGCAAAATTGAGCATTTTCATCGTTCCCCAGATGAGCGTCAGGCCGCTTGCCACCAGCGCATACATGGAACCCAAAACAAGGCCGTTGACGATTTGTTCGAAAAGAATGGGAAAGCTGGTCATATAAACTCCTGAACGTGCATTTTCACAGCCCCAGATAGGCCTGTTTGATATGAGGGTTTGACAAGAGCATTTCCGAACGGTCACTCATGACGATTCTGCCGCTTTCAATGACATACCCTCGCTGAGAAATCTGAAGAGACACGTTCACATTCTGTTCAACCAGGAGGATCGTAACCCCGTTGCCGTTGATCTTTTGCACGGCCTCCATGACGCTTTCCACCGTATTCGGCGCCAAACCCAGTGAGGGCTCGTCAAGGATCAACATTTTGGGCTCGGACATGAGCGCTCTGGCAATCGCCAGCATCTGGCGTTCGCCGCCGCTGAGCGTTCCACCTGGTTGTTTGCGGCGCTCCTTCAGCCGGGGGAAAAGATCATAGAACTGTTTCATCATGGATTGTCTTTTCTTCCACGCTCGTTTTGTATAGGCGCCGATGGCCAGGTTTTCTTCCACCGTCATCCCCGGGAAAATTTTTCTTCCTTCCGGGCACATGGAGAGTCCGAGGCTGACCCGCTCTTCCGCCTTGAACGCCAGCAAATCGGAATCATCAAAGAGAACGGATCCTTCCCGGATCGGCAGGAGGCCGCAGACGGCTTTCAGCAGAGTCGTTTTACCGCCGCCGTTTGCGCCGACCAGGGTGCAAATCTCGCCCCGGCGAACCTGGAGGTTGATGTCCCACAAAGCATGCGCATCGCCATAATATACTTGAAGGTTGTTTATTTTAAGCATTTGATTTTCCCAGATACGCCTCAATCACCTGTGCATTGTTGGCAACCTCTTGGGGGTTCCCTTCGCAGATCTTCCGGCCATAATCCAAAACCACTACCCGGTCGGAAAGCGTCATGATCACTTTCATCAAATGTTCGATCAGCAGAATGGTCAGCCCACGGTCGCGAAGTTTGCCGATAAAAGTGATCATTTCAACGGTTTCGGATGGATTAAGACCCGCCATGACTTCATCGAAAAGCACCAGTCTGGGCGACGTGGACAAGGCTTTGGAAACTTCCAGTTTTTTTCGTTCCACAAGATTGAGGGTGTCGGCCTTCGAGGAAATTTTATCTTCCAATCCGGCAAACCGCAGGATTTCCCCGATCTTGTTCAAGGAGTCTTTGCTCTTTCCCAGGCCTGCGCCAAAGCAGGTTCCGACCATCATATTTTCCAGAAGCGTCAGGTTTTTAAAGGGCTTCGGCACCTGAAATGTTCTGGCAATGCCGAGCTTGCAGACGTTGTGAGCTTTCAGGTGCGTAACGTTTTGCCCCTGGAAGCATATTTCCCCCTGTTCCGGAAGGAAAGACCCCGCGATGACATTGAATAAGGTGGTCTTACCGGCCCCGTTGGGGCCGATTAGACCGACGATTTCGCCTTGATGGACATGCATGTCCACCTTATCCAAGGCCACCAAACCGCCAAATGTTTTCGTAACACCCGTTATCTTTAACAAGGGTTGTGTCGTCATCATACGCTTTCCGATTGCGTTGGAATATCATCGAATCCAAGGCTGAGGTTGATATTCTGTGTCTGCCATTTTTGTCGGCCAGACGATAATATTCTTCCCGTTCAAGATCTGCGCTGTCGGGATAGGAATATAATCCAAACCATCCTTTAACTCATGCCTGTCCAGGTTGTATTGATAACGTCCCAAAACGGCGCGGTAATCCGTTTTTGCGATGGCATCGACGACTTTTTTGGGATCCAGAGAGCTTGCTTGCTGAAAAGCCACAAAGACACCCAGCATGCCGTCGTACCCGGCGCCGTTTTGATTGTTGATGTCTTTGCCGTATCTTTTCTTGAATCTTTCCTGGAATTTCGCCTGGTACTCAATCTTGGCCGGATTCAACAAAAGCGGCGTCCAGATCAGGTAATCCGCCGCTGTTTTGGCATTCTTGATCAGCTCCGGATAGAGGGGATAATAAATGGCCATGTGCGAACTGGTCATTCCGGTCTCCTGGTACTGTTTGAGGAAAGAGGTGCCCGAGTTCAACGCCGTGAAGCAGGAAACCACGACATCGGGATGGAGAGACTTGATCTTGGTCAGCTGCGGGTAGAAGTCATTGTGGCCGATCGGGACAACTTCGTACGCCACTTTTTTCCAGCCGACCTTCTGCATCAGTTCAAAAGCCGAATCCGCGTTGGATCTGCCGAAGTCGGTTTCTTCAATTACAAAAGCGATCGTCTTGTTTTTGGGTTTGTAAAGGCCTTTCTGCTCTAAATAGATGTAGGTGTCATGAATGGTTTTTCCGTATGCGCTGCTGGCAAAATCACCCTTCCAGAAGTTCCAGTATTTTTTGGGATTGCTTTTGATCTTGTCGGAAATCTCGTTGCTGGTCGGCATCCAGCTCTGAATCGGAATATTGTATTTTGGCGCCAACTCCATGACGGCCATGGTCACAGAGCTGTGAAACGCCTCGCCCACCAGGAAATGAACTTTGTCTTTGGTGATGAGTTTTTCCGCTACCGTAACGCCGATGGCCGGTTTGGACTGGCTGTCTCCGTAAATGATCTCCATTTTCATTTTCTTTTTGTAGTCTTTGATATAAATACCGCCGGCGCTGTTTGCTTCTTCCACCAGAAGATCAGCTCCTTCTTTAATGGCGGCCCCGGCCCAGGCGGCGGGACCGCTTAACGGCGCGATGATGCCTACTTTGATAACCTCCGGAGCTTCAGCTGCCGCGGGTTGAGTCGGCAAACAGAAAACAGAAACTCCCATAAACAAAACGACCGCTAAAATCATGATCCCTAAACGTTGCTTCATCTTTGCCTCCTTCTTTGTTTGAGCTTTTACGTTCGTTCTCTTTGCGGTAAGGTGACGAGCTGTTTTTACTTGGCGATCAACTTACCAATCAAAACTTTATGTTTTTTGGCGCACTCAGTGGTGAGCAAACGGCATACCATTTATTGGCAGCCGTAAAATAATTCCTATTTATAAGAATTTATTAGGAAATTTAAGAAAGATGGATCAGGGAAAATTCTACCGTGCCTTGAGAATATGCAAGATATTTCGATAAAAAATTATATCTATATAAATTATCAATAATTACGCATGATTAAAATGCATGCAATTATGCAATGCTATTTCTTTTTTGCAATACCAAGAATATAGCCTGTAATATCTCAAAATTATTGGCAAAATTTTATTTTATCGAGTATTTTAGCATTTTTCGCCAGAGCGTTGTCGGATGTAACCGAAGCGCTTTAGCGGATTCTGCAATAGTTTTATGTCGCCGGATCGCTTCCTTGATCAATTGAGCTTCCCATCCGGCCAGCGCGTTTTTCAACGGCAAGGTTCCATCTTCTGCTTCCCTGGGGTTCATAAAGGGCTCCCTTAAATCATCCGGAACTGGAATATCCATCAGGCAAATGTACTCGTCTTCCGACATGGTAAACATGCGCTCGACCAGATTGATGAGTTCCCTGACGTTGCCCGGATAATTGAACTTTCTTAAACTTTCTAAGACAGATGGATCGAGGCGTTTGTTTGTTTTGTGCTTCTGATTGATTTTCGACACGATCCTGGTGACCAGCGCCGGAATATCGTCCCGCCTCTCCCTCAATGGGGGGATGTGAATCGGCAACACGTTAACCCGGTAGTATAGGTCTTCCCGGAAAAGACCTTTGGAAACAAGTTCGTCCAGGTTTTTGTTGGTGGCGGCGATGATGCGAATATCCACTGCCACGGGTTTCGTACCCCCGACGTGGGTGAAGATCTTGTTCTCCAATACATTAAGGAGTTTCACCTGTAAGTTTGCACTGAGCTCGCCTATTTCGTCCAGAAAAACAGTGCCTTTGTTGCCTATTTCGACCAGGCCGGCCTTTCCGCCGGGTAAGGCGCCCGTGAATGCGCCTTTCTCATAGCCGAAAAGTTCGCTCTCAATGAGGGATTCAGGAATTGCGCCGCAATTGATGGTTACAAAGGGATTCTCCCTGCGGGCGCTCATGTCATGGATAAAGCGAGCCAGCATGCTCTTGCCGACGCCGGATTCGCCGGTGATCATCACCGAAGCATCAACTTTTGCAACCTTGATCGCCTTTCTTACGACCTGTACCATGGACGTACTTTTGACGACCATTTCCCCGAGAAAATGTTCCAGCTCTTCCTGTTCCAGAATGGATTGATGATAGCGCGAACTCAGGCGGCGCGTTTCCTCCAACTGTGTGCGCAGCTGATTCAATTCCGTAATATCGCGCACATTGGTCACTACCATGGAAATTTCACCGTCTGCGTCGAAAATAGGCGCGCCGGTAACAATGACCTCTTTCCCGCCTTTAATGTGCTGCATGATGGTGACGGAGCGCTTGCTTTTTAGAACTTCAAGCGTAACCGAGTGATCGTACAGCTTTTCTTTTACAAGATCTTTCATGTTGCGGCCGATGAGATTATTCCGGGAAATGCCCGTAATTCTCTCATAGGCGCTGTTGACTAAAAGAGTTTTCGCTTTTCCGTCCGTGATATACAGCCCGTCGTAAGAGGATTCGATAATGGCCTCCAGGCGCCTGTGGAGTTCCTGATAACTTTTGAGCTCCGTGATGATATTTTCATATTCGGAGATATCCTGGAAAATAGACACCACGCCTTCGATTTGGCCGTTGATGACAATGGGGGTTCGATTCACAATGATGGCGCTCTGCCGCAGATTAATCCTCTTGCCGATCTGAGGCTGTCCCGTCTCAAGGATATTCTTTACATCCCGCCAACCCGTTTTGCTGAGGTCGGAAAACAAGCCTCCGGTGGAAAGAGAGACGGCGCCCTCTTTGAAAATTCGCCGCGCCGCTTCGTTGCACCCGACAATGACGCCGTGGCGATCGATGATGATAATGCCGTTGTGCGCGGCATCCAGAACGTAAGACCATGCGGCGAAGGATTCTTTGAGGATTTGAATAGGATTTTGCATCATTGCGACCCCTGTTTACGCGTCCGGGAAATTGCGTTCAAAATGACTCATTGAAACCCGGCTTCGACAGCGCTAGGTGAACAATTCGGTAATAGTTGAGTTATTGCATTCATTTACGTCATGCCTGATTTTGGGTCGTGTGCCTATGGATTTTGGGGGTATTTTGGATGCCCTGGATCCGTTTTGGTGGTGGAATC
>JAAZOZ010000084.1 GCA_012797505.1 Smithella sp.
CAGGCCGAACTTTTCCCGGATCAGGCCCGCCAGGTGCTCCTGGGCGGAGTATTCGCCGTGGACCAGGAAAACCTGCGTGGAGGTGGACCGGACGTCCGCGAGCCAGTCCAGAAGCTGGTCCTGCCCTGCATGCGCGGAAAAGCCGTTGATCGTGAAGATCCTGGCCGTCACGGCGATGTCCTCATTGAAGATGCGGATTTTTTTCGCGCCGTCGACGATCTTCCGGCCCGGTGTGCCCTGGGCCTGAAAGCCGACAAAGACAATGCTCGCGCCCGGCTTCCACAGGTTGTGGCGCAGGTGGTGCCTGATGCGCCCCGCGTTGCACATGCCGCTTGCGGAAATCACGATCGCCGCTTCCTTCGTTTCGTTGATCCGGATGGAATCCGCCGTGGAGATGGACATCTTCAGGTTGGGCAGCCGAAGCGGGTCTTCGCCGTTTTTCAGAAGGTCCTGCGTTTCCCCGTCGAGATAGGCATGGTAGCGGCGGAAGATTTCCGTCGCCTTGATGGCCAGCGGACTGTCGAGGTAAACCGGCATGTCCTTGGGCAGTTTCCCCGCGCGCAAAAGCAGATGCAGCGAGTAGAGAATCTCCTGCGTTCTTTCCACGGCAAACGCCGGGATGACGACTTTTTCGCCGTTCGCGTGGCTGTAGGCGATGGCCTCGGCCAGTTCGTCCAGGCTTTCCTGTTCGCCCTTGTGGTTGCGGTTGCCGTAGGTCGATTCCATGAACAGAAAATCCGCCTGCGGCACGGCGCTGGCATCCTTCATCAGGAGTTGATTGGGGCGGCCGATGTCGCCGGAGAAAACCAGCTTCACCTCTTCGCCGTTTTCCTCGATCAACAGCTCCGCCATGGCCGAACCCAGAATGTGGCCCGCGTCGTGAAAGCGGACGCGAATGCCGGGAGCGGGGCTGAACAGCTCGCCGTATTTGCGGGTTTTGACCAGTGGGGCCACCGCCTCCGCGTCTTCAGTGGTGTAGAGGGCCAGCGCATCGGCTTTGGCGCCGGTCCGGCGCAGCCGCTTGTTTTTTCCCTCCGCCTCCACCTCCTGGATGTGCGCGCTGTCCAGCAGAAGGATGTCCAGGAGATCGGCCGTCGGCGCCGTGGTGTAAACCGGCCCGCGAAAACCGTTGGCGGCCATGCGCGGCAGCAGTCCCGTATGGTCGATGTGGGCGTGGGTGACAAGGAAGAAATCCATCCGCGCCGGATCATAAGGCGCGACGTCCAGGTTTCGTCTTTCGACGGAATCCGAGCCCTGGTGCATGCCGCAGTCAACGGCGAAGCGCGCCTTGTCCGTTTCAATGACGTAACAGGAGCCGGTGACCGTTCTCGCGGCCCCGAGAAATTTAATTTTCATAAAGAATCCTCAAAAGCGATGAGCAATGAGCGGAAAGTGATGAGCGACGAGTGAAAAAAATAGTGTATAATGTATGGTGAATGGTCATTAAGTGTCATGGCGAGCTTGTCGAACCATGACGAACCCTTCACTCATTGCTTTCCACTTTTCACTTATTGCCCCTGTCCCATCACCTATGACCCATTGCCTATGACCTGTTTTTATACTTTTCCCAGTTTTTTCAACTTCTTGGCTTCTTTTTTCTCTTTGAGGGATTTGCCCGGTTTCTTTTTGCTGTCTTTTTTCACATCCTTCGATTTTGACATGGTTTCATCCTCCGTTTCTTCTCGATGGAAAATATGTGTGATTAAATTCATACCAGAATAAGCGGCGGATGACTAGACGAAAATGGAGATGAATGAGTGATTCAACAGTAATTGTAGTAGGGAACGGTCGCGACCGTTCCCTACGGTCTATAGTTCATGGACGACTGTAGTGCGGGGCTTTAGCCCCGCTATAAGCGCGCCTAAAGGCACGCACTACAGCGTTTGTCATGGTGAGCCCTTTGATAAACGCTGAACAGGCCCTGTCAACCATTTGAATCCCGCTTAAGCGGGACGAGCGTTCATTCTCCGCAGCTTGCTGCGATATAATGACGTTCATTTCATACCTCGACAGCTTGCTGCGAGGTGGTTGATTAAAAATAAAGAAGCAGCGAGGAGAAAATGGAGATCAAAGGGAAAACCATCATTGTGACGGGGGCGGCCTCCGGCATCGGCAGGGGCCTTTGTCAGCGGTTTGCAAAAGAAGGCGCGAAGGCCATCGTCGCGGCGGATATCAATGAATCGGGCGCGAAGGCCGTCGCAACGGAAGTGGGAGGAGAGGCGTTTGCCTGCGACGTGCGCAAAGAAGCGGATGTCGCCGGTCTGGTGAAATTCACGGAAGACAAGTTTGGCGGCGTTGACCTTTTTTGCTCCAATGCCGGCATCATCGCCATCGGCGGCTACGAAGTGGATAACGAAACCTGGCAGCGCATCTGGGAGATTAATGTTCTCGCGCATGTCTTCGTGGCGCGGGCGGTGATTCCCGGAATGATCCGGCGCGGCGGCGGCGCGATCATGATCACGGCTTCCGCGGCCGGGCTGCTCAGCCAGATCGGATCTCTGCCTTACTCCGTCACCAAGCACGCGGCGGTGGGCATGGCGGAAAATCTGGCGATCACCTACGGCGGCCAGGGCATTCAGGTGTTTGCGCTTTGTCCGCAGGCGGTCGAGTCGGAAATGACGCGTGGGCATGAAGGCGGCGGCGTGGCGGGGGTGGACGGCCTGATGAAGCCGGAGCAGCTCGCGGACGCCGTCATGGAATCGTTTGCCGCCGATGAATTTCTGATTCTGCCGCACAGGGAAGTCAAAACCTACATGCAGCGAAAGGCGGCGGATTACAACCGGTGGATTCAGGGGATGCGCAGGCTGCAGGAGAGATTCTTCACCGGCGCGCCGTTAAAAAAGTAAGAAGCGGTCTGAAGCGGTTTCTTTGGTTTCTTGCATCCGGTAAGGGGGAAGCCCATGGGTGGCGAATCCTGCGTGTCGGTGGACAACCTTCAGGATCTGGAACAGGCGCTCCTGGTGGCCGACAGGGTGATTGTCCTCGTGCACGCCACCTGGTGTCCCTTCTGCCGGAAGGTTCTGCCGGTGTTTGAAAAACTGGCGCGGAAGGAAAACCAACACCTGCTCCTGGTGGCCGACGATGAGGAACGCATTGCGGATGTGTACGACGTCGATATTTTCCCGACGTTGATCCTGTTTGAGAAGGGCCGCGTCGTCAAACGCCTCGACGGCAAGCCGGGGGTGGGCCTGAGCGAAAAACAGATTGCCGACTTCATAAAGTCCTGTCGGCCGGCTGAGCCCGGTTAACCTTCGGAGCCCCATACCCCTGGATATTTTCGTTCGATCCTGCGGCGGCTGTAATTGTCAGCTGGATCGATCCAAACTGGTGAGCGACGTTCAACGCTTGCTTGGCCCTGCGTTCCGCCTGACGACGGATCCCGCAGGCGCGCCTCACAAAACAGGACTCCTGGTGTGCGGCTGTCCGACGGCCTGCGCCGAAAATCCCGAAAACAGCAATCGGGCGCGGCGCTGGGTGGTCGTTGCCGGCAAAACCGTGAGTGCCCGCGAGCTGACGGAGGACCGTCTGGCGGAAGCGGTCGCGGAGGAAATCAAAAAGATCATTTTTTCTGAGTAAAAATAGATAGATAGGTTTATTATCTGATCATAGACTACAAATATCCTTTAAAAAAAATAGCATGACTATGATAAAAAATAATACTTGACAGTGGGACTATGAAGATGTAGCTTAAATCAAACTTAAAAAAGGATATTGGAATGGCCGATCGCGTTCGAGCAAAAACCAGAAAAGACCGCATTATGGATGCGGCTTTGCGCATTTTTGCCGAAAAGAGTTTTCAGGAGGCAACGATATCCGAAATCAGCAAGGAGGCCGGTGTTTCCGAGGCCACGATTTATGAGTATTTCGGCACCAAGGAAGATCTGCTCTTTGCCATTCCCGAAAAAATATCCAATGACACGTATGAAGAATCCAAAGCCGTCCTTCCTTACATCAAGGATGTGGAAGGCCGGATGCGCGCCATCATGCTGAGCTATATTCAGCTCTACGAAAGCAATCCGCACTATTCCGCGCTGGTGCTGCTGCAGTTGATGTCCAACAAACGTTTCCGGCAGACCGCCGCGCATGCGGCCATCCGGCGCTCCGCGCACAGTCTGCTCGACTGCATCCGCGAAGGCATCGCCAACGGCACGTTCCGTCCTGATGCCGACGCCTACCTGATCCGCTCGATGCTGATGGGCACCATCGAGCATCTGTTTATTCACTGGCATATGCAGGGAATGCCCCGGCGCGACAAAACCATGATGGAGATGCTGGATCCGTTTCTGGAAATCGTTTTGAGCGGCATCCGGGTGAGAAAGGAGCAGCAGGGGCTTACACTGCATTTGAATCTGGAGGATGCGCGCGCCCTGGGACAGATTCTGCAAAATGATCCGGCGCTGCAATCCCCGGCCCAGAGCGCGGACGCTTCCTGTGCAACGAAAGAAAAAAATTAAACAACGCATATAAAAGAAAGGAGTACCTCTCTATGAGAACCAAGCAAGATTTTATCAACGCCCTGTCGAAAATGAAACGCAACATCTACTATGACGGGCAGCTGATCGACCGGACCGACGAGCTGCAAAGCGACTGCATCAACGTGATGGGCACAACGTATGATGAGGCGGCCAAGCCGGAGAACGAAGTGCTGATGACGGCCACGTCTCACCTCACCGGGCAGAAGATCAACCGCTTCACGCACATTCACCAGAACACGACCGACCTGCACCGCAAGCAGGACATGACCCGCATGCTCTGCCAGAAAGTCGGCGGCTGCATCCAGCGGTGCATGGGCATCGACGGCACCAACGCCATCTACAACGTATCGTTTGAAGCGGACAAGGTGAAGCCGGGCGAGACGAACTACCACGAGAATTTCAAGAAGTGGCTGACCCGCTTTCAGAAGGAAGACATGATTGCCGCCTGCGCCCAGACGGACACCAAGGGCGACCGTATGCTGCGTCCGGCCGAACAGCCAGATCCGAGCGCTTACGTGCGCATCAAAGAACGGACCAAGGACGGTATCATTGTGGAAGGCTGCAAACTGCACATCTCGGAAGCCTCCGTTTCCGATGAAGTGCTGGTGATTCCCACCCGCGCGCTGCGCAAGGAGGACAAGGACTACGCCGTGGCGTTTGCCGTGCCCGCGGACTACGACGGCATGAAGCAGGTGGTGACCATTCACAATTACCGCCAGCGGGAGCACTTCAAACGCGGATTCACGCCCGGGCTGACCGATTCGTATCTGATTTTCGACAACTGCTTCGTACCGTGGGAAAGGGTCTTCCTGGCCGGCGAGCACCTCTATGGCGGCGTTCTGGCGCTGCTCTTCGCGCTGTTCCATCGTCATTCCTACTCCGGCTGCAAGCCCGCCATCGGCGACGTCATTCTGGGCACGGCGGCGCTGGCCGCCGAATGCAACAACGTCCACAAGGAATCCCACGTCCGCGAGAAGCTGGCCGAGCTGATCATGACGATCGAGCTGGGCTACGCGGCGGGCTACACGGCTTCGGATCTGGGCAAACCGGAAGTTTACATTCCTGGAATGGGCTTTGTGCCGTTTGGCCCCGGCTCCTACATTCCCCATTCC
>JAAZOZ010000006.1 GCA_012797505.1 Smithella sp.
CTTTCCACCCGTAGCCGACATGCTGATAGATGTTCGTGATCCGATTCTGATAGCGCTCCGTCAGATGGGGAAACCTTTTTTCTCCGGACAGGAGAGCCGCGAAGTTTTCGACATCCAGCCCGGCGCAGAAGCTCTTGCCTTCGCCGGAAATCACCACGACCCGGACGCCGGGCTCCTTGGCCAGCCGGTTGATGGCATCGGCCATGGCGTCGATCATGTCAAAGCTGAGCGCGTTGTATTTTTCGGGCCGGTTGAAACGGACATCCGCAATGTGGTCTGCGATGGAAATTTTTACCAGTTCACCCATATTGGCTCCTTTCAGTTTATATTGCCTCCACCCGGCACGGTACATACCGGTGAATCGGCGTGCCGAACTGGTCGCGGTGCGTGTTTTTGGTCAGGCGGTTCACGTTGGCGCCGTATTTCACGCCATTGTAAATCATTCCGAATCCGTGAGGAATCACCACATGACCTTTGTGCGCGGTATCCGTGACTTCCAGTTCGATCTCTTCCGTGCCGGCCTCCGTGATGACCCGCACCTGCTCTGTGTCTTTCAGATTCAAGGCGGCCGCGTCTTCCGGATGCATGACCAGCGTGCAGGCGCGTTTGCCTTCATTCCAGGCGGGGTCGCGCATGAGCGTGTTGGCGTTTTTGTCGGTGTGGCGGCCCGCCATCAGGATGAGCGGAAAATCGGCAGGCAGCCTGAGCGCCGCCTCTTCCCGCGCCGCTTCGACGGTGTTGAGTTCATCGATCAGCTCGGGAATGAACAGATGGATTCTGCCGTCTTCGGTTTTGACCTCGGCAAAGTTGTTTTCCGGATCGATCTTTCCCGCCCAGATGCCTTCGGGATGATCGAGAATCTGCTGAAACAATTCTTCGCCCAGGCCGGGACCGGATGTGAAGCCCGCGCGAACGGCATTCTTGTACAACGATTTGGGGGCGGCCAGCAGCATGCCCCAAAGCGCCGCAAGATGAACGGAGCCCAGGGATTTGCCCAGTGTCTTTCCCAGAATAAACGGCATGGCTTTCAGGGCTTTCGGCTCCGTCATCGCATATTCCATCAGCGCTTTGCCGAAGGTTGCGCGGTCGGCAAAGGCCGCTTGATAAAGGCTTTCGGGAATCGGCGGGATCAATCCCAGTTTGTCGGCAAGCCGCAGATGAACTTCACCGAGTTCCAGCGGCTCTCCCTCCGGTTCGAGAATGGGACGCCGCATCTGGAAGTAGATTCCGGGATAGGTCATCGGGAAAAACGTGCCGTCCCAGGATTCGTAGCCGGTGCGCGAAGGCAGGACATAATGGGAAAGAGCGGCGGTTTCCGTCATGGCGACTTCTCCGGTCACCAGAAGGTCCAGGCGCTGAAATGCCTTTTCGTACGCCGTCGTGTCCGCATACGAGCGCAGCGGGTTGGATTGGGTAACGATCACGGCTCTCAGCCGTTCGGGATGATCCGACAGAATTTCTTCCGGCATGACATTGGGCGGAAAGGAACCGCAGACCGGAAAGGAATTGGTGGCCATGGTGCGCCAGATTTTGGAATCTCTTTCATCCGTATGCGGCCCGATGGGCATCAGGTGGCCGTTGATCACATTGCCCCCGGGAGAACAGAGCCTGCCGCAGATCGCCTGGAGAATCACGATCAGGTAGGAATTCAGAGCGCTGTGGCGTCCCATAAAAAGGCCCAGATCGTAGCGCAGCGACGATTTGCGCGTCGCGTAAAGGCGGGTGACTTCACGGACCTGCTCGAAGTCCAGAGAGCAGGTCTTTACGGCGGCGCGAGCGTCGAAGTTTTCGAAACAGGATTTCACCGAATCGAAGCCCGACGTATGGTCGGCCAGATACGCCTTGTTTTCCCAGCCTTCCTTCAGAATCAGGGAAATCATGGCTTTGAGCAGCAGGGCGTCCGTGCCGGGGCGGATGGGCAGATGGATGTCGGCGAGTTTTGCCGTTTCGGTTTTACGCGGATCGACCACGATCAGCATTTTGTCTTTGTCTTTGGACAGACGCTGAAGCTTGCGCGGGGCCTGCGGAATCTGATGGCTCTGCATGCCGTTCCAGCCGAATATCAAAAGAACATCGGTGTTATCGACATCCGGCTGATCATGCAGGTACTGCTTGCCGTGCGTTCGCCCGCAAACCCAGAAGGCGCCGGAAAATTCCTGCGCCAGCGCGCTGTACTGGTATTGAGAGCCCAGGCTCCGCATCAGACGCACGCCGAAAGCCGCTTCAAAATGACAGCCCTGTCCGCCGCCGCCCATGTAGGCAAACGAGCGGGGGCCGTATTCGTCAATGATGCCCTTGAGCTTCGTTGCGATTTCATCGATGGCCTGGTCCCAGGAGATCCGCTCGAATTTGTCCCTGACTTTTTTGAGCGGATATTTCAGGCGGTCGGCGTTGTGCTGGTGATAGGCGACGTTCAGACCCTTGCGGCAGATATACCCTTCGCTTTTGGCGTTGGATTTGTCGCCTCGAACTTTGACGATGCGGTTGTTTTCCACTTCGATTTCCAGACCGCAGTTCTGCGCGCAGAGGACACAGCCGGTTTTAAATATTTTTCCCATGTTTGATCCTGTTCTCCGGCGGATTCACCGGGGCTTGCGCGTCTTAGGGGCGCGGGACGTTAAGACGCAGGGTTGAAATAATACTGTGAAGATCACGCTTTTGTTCTTCCGTCAGGACCTGCAGGAACTCGGCATTGGCTTCCACAATCACCCGGCTCGCTTCCCGGCCCATGGCCTTGCCTTTCGGGGTCAGATGGATATGGATGGACCGGCGGTCGTCTGGATTGCTTTTGCGTTCGAGAAATTCCGCGGCTTCCAGCCGATCCAGAATGCCCGTGAGCGTGGCGCTGTCGAGCTCCGTTCGTTTGCCCAGTTCCCTGGAGGTGATCTGGTCTTCTTCCGTCAGAAATCCCAAAACCATGGCCTGAACGGACGTGAGGTTGAGTTCCGAAACCTTCTGGGCGAGAAACCGGCTGGAGAGCTGATAGGTCTTGGCGAATTGAAAGAAGATGCAATCGTTTTTCTTCATAGGATGCAAAATCCGTCTCGCAGGCAATTTACTTGTATGCAAGCATAATCGATCACAAAAATTCTGTCAAATCATTTTATGCGGGGGCTTGACAGGAGTCCCAGATGGGTGAGGGTGTCGCGGATGACCTGCGCGTCTTCGATGAATCTGATGATACGCATGATGCCTTGACATTTTGGACAGACCAGGGGATCGACCTCGTATATTTTCTGAATCAGCCGCGCCCGGCCATTTCAGGGCGGAAAAGACTTTTTGAGAGGCGTGTTTTTTCCCCTTGCAATAATTCCAGTGAGGATTTAGCCTTCCGCCATGAACAAAAATGATTCTTTTTCCCGCTGGCGGCCCCATCCATGGCATGGGCTTGAGGTGGGCCCCCATCCGCCGAACATTGTACATGCTTACATCGAGATCACCCCGTTTGACACGGTCAAGTACGAGGTGGACAAACTCTCCGGTTATCTCCGGGTGGACCGTCCGCAGCGCACATCGTCGCAGCCGCCAACGCTTTACGGGTTCATCCCCCGCACCTACTGCGGTGAAAAGCTGGGCAGACTTTCTCCCCGCTCCTCGGGCGGAGACGGCGACCCACTAGATATCTGTGTCATCAGCGAGCGTTCGGTGAACCACCCGGAGGTGATCCTGAACGCCCGCGTCGTGGGCGGCATTCAGATGATCGACAACGGCCTTGCGGACGACAAGATCATCGGTATTCTGGCAAACGACACGGTCTGGGACAAGGTGGAAGACTTGCCCTGGGTGCCCCAAGTTCTTGTGGAACGCCTGAAGCACTACTTCAGCACCTACAAATTAATTCCGGGACAGGAAAAGTCCATTTGGATTGAAAACCTCTACGGCAGAGACCGCGCGCTGGAAGTCGTGAATGCCGCCATGGAGGATTATCTGGATCTGCTGGGGAAAAGCGTCGGACAACCCGGCCATAAGGAGCCGTTATGAAAACAGCCCTCCAATTTATCGTGTTGAGTTTTACTGCCCTGGTCTTTCTGTCGGGCAGCGGTGTGCAGTCAGCCCACGCATCAGAAGATCCCATAAGAGTTGCGGCCTTATTGGATTTATCGGGACATTACAGCCAATTTGGTCTGGAAACCAAACAGGCGATGGAGCTGGGCTTATCGGAAACCAAAAAGATCGATGTTCGGTTTTTTGACACGAAAGGTGATTTAAAAACAGCAGAACAAAAATTGAACGAAGTCATCCAGCAGGGTGGTTATACCGTGGTGGTTACGCTGGCAAGCTGGATCAGCAACGGCCTTGCCGCAAAGATCAAATCAAACCATCTGTTGCAAATGGCGGTGGGCAGCGCCGTCTTTGATCATGCCGATCAGAAAAACTGTGTGAGGTTCACCGGTGACGTCGGCAGAGAAATTCAATACCTGACCAATTACTTGCAAAGCTACAACAAAGTTGCCGTCATGTATTTCAATAACGATTACGGCATTTCCTGGAACAATGCCTTAAAGTCGACATTGGGAAGCAAACTCGTCAAGTCTATCGCTTACACCGATACCGATGTGGATTTTACGCATCCGTTGAATGAAGTAAAGGCGGTTCATCCGGATGCGCTTGCTTTAATCAGCACAAGGGAAGCCGTTCAAATTGCCAAACAGGCATCCAAAATCCGGATTCAGTCCCGGATGTTTGGGACAAGGCCGACATTAACCGCTCCATTGCTTGCTGAGCCAACGGCAAGGGGGTTAATGTTTTCCTATCCGGACCTTAATGAAACTCTCCCGATTTTCGCGTCTTTTAAGAGGAAATACGGATACAGAATGTCTGCTTTTGGCGCTGAAGGATACGATTTGATCAAGTCCCTGGATCGGTTTTGCCGTCATGGGAAGAAGAACAAAGTGCTTTTCGCGAATTATCAAAACAGAACGTATGATGGCGCTTTGGGGCGTATTACATTTAATGAAAATGCTCAGGCAGATTACGACTATACCATCTGTGTCCTCCAAAACGGAACCTGGGGAAAGATGAAGCGATAACCTCTTCGACGTTCAGATCTCTTCGCCTTCACACGGGGAAGGACAGCGTTTGTCAATTCCCGTTTTCACCACAATGGAACCGGATGTTTCTGATTCGGATGTGTCCGATGACGCTGCCCATGGGCAGGAGGGATATCCAGTCGGGGCCCTCCACCAGCTTGATATGGGTTGCGTCCACGGGAACCTGGTTGAAGGTCGCATCCACGGGAAGCCAGTCGTCCACAAAGCTTTCCGCCCACGCGTGATACAAAAACCCCATGCCTTCCATGTAGACAATGCCGCCGGCCAGCCGCGTGGGAATTCCCAGCGCCCGCGCCATGGCCGTGTAAAGCAGGGTGTGGGCCTGGCATTCTCCCTTCCGGTTGTGAAGGACCTCCAGCGCCGAGAAAGAATCCACCGGCTCATCCTTGATTTCATTCGCCACCCAGGAGGTTAACCGTTCGACTTTCCCGCGGGTCGTTTGCGCGCCTGCGACCGCTTTCCGGGCCGCCTCGAGAATTTCCGGATGATCGCTTTCGATGTGGTGGAAAGGGGCGAGGAAAAGGAAGCGATCTTTTGCGTTGAGCGCTTGACGGGGCGCATCCGGAACATCGGGGGCTATTTTGTGGATGCGGTAGATCCAAGCCGTCTCTTTGTCCTGCTGCTGCGGGGAAATATGCTGATGGGGGCTTTGCAGAGGAGAGAGGGTTTTTTCCGGGACCTCAACGATGGCCTCCAGAAAATCCGCTTTTCGGGGACAGGTGATGGGGGTGTCCGTCCGGATGAGGCTGAAGTCATAAATCAAATCCTTTTTGCCCATGCTTGCTTCGGCCAGAAAGCTCTTCGCGCCTCTTTCGCTTTCCTTGAACGTGATCAGTACGCCTCCCATGCCGCGCTCGAAGACCGTCTCTCCTTGCAGGTTGATCCAGCTTTCCGCGACGTGCCCCGACATTCGCGTTTCCAGTTTGAAGGAGGGCTCAATCCCGAGCCGACGGCTTTCTTCAAAGGCAACGACCGACTGGGCTACATCCACGATCGACTGCGTCTGCGGATCATAGACCGGATAGGCATAATCGGCGCCGGTCTTCATTCCCCGGAGAACCGGATAAAGGTTGATTCCGCTCGAGGGATACAGTGGAGATGAAATCTTCGTTTCGGAGGTCTTGACCTCGTTCCCGGACCGTTGAACAACCGAAAGGAGACCGTTGCGGATGCCGCCTTCGAGGGCCAGCGTTTTTTCGTCAATCGTCTGTTCATATCGGAAAGAGAGCAGAGAAAGATCGGGGGCCACCCGGTCCTCGCCCCGAATGCTGACGCTCTTTCCCATTCCGAGAAAACGGATGCGCAGACTGGCTTCGGAAAACAGCGTATAAGACTGGCCGCCGGCTTCCGGTTCTATCTTCAGGCGGGCAAACCCCACTTTCTCGCCGTTGAAAACAAAGCCGTGCCAGAGCTCTCGGCCGGACAGCGCCTGCAGATCCCTGCGCGTGAAAGCATCGCCGGAGACGGGTGAAAAATATTGCGGGGCGCAGGACGTCAGAAGCGTCACAAGCAGAGCGGCCGGCAAAAAATATTTCAGCGAGTGCATGGAGGAAATGAAGAAAGTTTGCACGAGGCGAAGACATTTTTCCGGAGCTGATTTGATCAAAGGATGAAGATCCATCGCGGACACCATCAGCATTCAAGAATCATATCGTCACAGGCGGCAAAGGCGGCGGGGAATTCCTTCCGGGCCGCTGTTTGCGCCTCCATTCTTTCCGGAAGGCTCCGGTAGATGCGGGCGTCAAAGTGGGTCATCGCCAGACGCAGAGCTCCGGCTTCCCGCGCGATCCGGCCGGCCGTTTCGGGATTGAGGTGCGGCCAGCTTTCGGAGGACTGCCCCTCTTTGTAGGCGCATTCCGTGATCAGCAGGTCCGCGCCCCGCGCCAGCGTCACGGCGTTTTGGCAGTACCCCGTATCCGGGCAGTAGGCGATGACTTTTGCGCCGATCTCCAGACGATAACCGAGCGTCAGCCCCGAATGGACGAGCGGCAGGGCCTCAACGGGCAAGGGGAGTGACGCCGCTTCTTCGGGCAGTTCACGCACGTTTGCCGGATAGGGCAGGGCCTCCAGCGCGACGGTGAAAGGCGCGTTTACGAATGTTTCAAGAACAGCCCGGCCGCCTTCCGGACAGCAGAGCGTCAATCCGCCGGAAAGCGAAAATTTGGTCAGCGTGTGAAGGCCCGCGATATGATCCAGATGAAAGTGGCTGAGAAAAAGGAACACGGGCCTTGCGTCGCCGGGCTGCACATATCGATCCAGCTTGGCGAGGCCGTAGCCCGCGTCCAGAACAAGGACGGCCTCGGGAGTCGCAATCAGGGTGCAGATCGTATTCCCCGTGTCCGTGTCATACCAGCCGTTTGTGCCTAAAAAAACAACGTTCATCACAGGCTTTTCCCGGCCTTACAGCAGGATTTCAATGTCCGAGATCGGATACGCCATGCAGGGATGGATATATCCGAAGGTTCTGTCGGATTTTCTCAGTTTGACGCCGTTGGGCTGATATACGTTTCCGGAAAGCAGTTTTGTCCGGCAGAGGCTGCATTCTCCGGAGCGGCAAAGCGCGGGAATGGCGAGCCCCGCCCTTTCCAGCGAAATCATGAGCGGCTCCACGGCGGCTGCGCGGATGGACTTTTTCCCTTTGACGGCAACCTGGAAAACGTCGCCGGCTTTGACGTTTTCCGGCCAGCCGGGGTACGAAACAATATTTTTCGGAGCGCCCATGACTTCAACCTTTGTTTTTCTCGCGGGAATCGACAGCTTTTCCAACTGCGGCAGGCAGAATTGATACATGGCTTCGGGCCCGCAGACAAAGAATGTCCAGTCCGTTCCTTCAAGCTTTTTCCCGATCAGGTTGGCGTCGATGAATCCCCGGCATCCGCTGAAGGAAGGATCCGGTTCGGACACGACCAGGTCCCACGTGAAGTTCTTGTGAGCTTCGGCAATCCGTTCGATTTCCTGCCGGTAAATCACATCCTCCTCTACGCGGCTGCCGTAAAACAGATGCAGCCGGCGGTCCAGGTTTCGGTCGGCCATCTCACGGATCATGCTCATGAAAGGCGTGATGCCGCTGCCGCCCGCGATGAACGCCAGCCGGTTTCCGTGGAAAAGCGGATTGTAGTGGAAGTTCCCCGCGGGCGATGAGGCTTGCAGCCGGTCGCCGGGCTTCAGTTCATCCAGCAGAACATTGGAAACAAATCCGTCTTCCACGCGCCGGACCGTGATTTCGTAATAGCCGGTCTGCGTGGGGGAGGACGCGATGCTGTAGGGCCTGCTGGTCCTGATGCCGCCTGCCTCCAGGAAAACATTGATGTACTGGCCGGACTGAAACGGCGGCAGAGCGCCGTTGCCGCTCACCAGTCTGAAGGATTTGGCGCTCGCGGTTTGCTCCCTGATTTCCGACACGATCAGATCGAGCCTTTGCGGGTGCAGCGAATCGATGATCTTTTGAACTTCCCCCTTTCTGGCGGGATAGTCGAATCCGTACTTCTCGAGAATCGTATTGTCCCGGATGATTTCATCGTATCCGGCTACTTTTTGCATGATTTCTTTTCTGGCCATATTTTCCCCCTTACTGCCTTTTCAGAAGTCGTGAAACCTGCCGCGCCGCGGAAGCGCCCGATTGAAGCGTCGGCTGAAAGCCGCCGGAGCCGTTCCATGCGCCCGTGAAATACAGCCCCTCGATCGCCGATTTGGAATCGACGAAAAGACTGGTCTCCCGCGTGAAGTGTTCCGACCCGTAGATCGAGCCGCCCGGATGCCCGAGATAGCGCATGTGCGTCAGCGGCGTTGCCGGTTCGGCCTCCTCCAGATGCTTCCGGAGGTCGGGGAAAACTTTCTCGGCCAGGTCCATCAGTTTTTCGGCGAAGCGGTATTTCGTATCATAATATTCCGACGGGGGGACGCTCATCCAGGGCTGTGCATACTGGAGCGTGACCAGGGAAACCTGGCAGGCGCCGCGGGGTGAAAAATCCGGATCGTCAACATCATAGCACGTCAGCAGGGAGTACTCCGCCCCGTCCAGCGTTTTCATTTTGCTGTGGGCGTAATCCGCGTCCGCTGTGCCGCAGATGAAGTTGGTGGCCTTGTCGATTCCCATCTCCGAAGGATCGCAGTCGAAGCCCATATACAGCGTGAAGGCCGACAGTCCAACCGTGCGGGCGTTGAGCTTTTTCAGCTCGTCTTCCGGACAGTTTTCCGCCCCGACCATGTCGATGAGCGTGCGAATCGGACCGGCATTGGACACCACGAATTTTGTCGAAATTTCATCCCCATCTTCCGTGACGACGGAGACGACTTTTCCGTTCTGAACCCGGATCTTTTTCGCCGCGCAGTTGAATCGAGTATCCCCGCCGAAGCGGAGAAAGGCGTCGCAGATCGCATTGGACATGGCCTGCGATCCGCCCTTCATGTGCCAGGGTTTGAACTCGATGTACGCCCAGATCACCATGGCCAGCTCCATGAAACTCAGCCGGCTCGGCGGCAGCCCCGCATAGCTCCAGTAAATGGTTACGACGGTCTGCAGCAGGGGGTTCTTGAGGTATTGGTCCAGAATGCCCTGGGAGTTTTGCAGCGCCAGTTTGAAAAAGAGCGGATATTTTTCGGGACTGGCCTCCGGATCATGAATGAACAGCACGTTCACCAGTTCGTTGCAGAACGCATAGAGAAGGTCAAAAAACTTTTGAATCCCTTCCTTTTCCGCCGGAAATTTTTCTATCAGCGTCTCGATGACCGCCTGTCTGTCGGCTTTCAGATTGATGTCCATTCGGCCGGGGATGGCAACCCGGTAGAGGTTTTGTTGCTGGATAAAATCGATTTTATCCAGCACGCCCAGTTCGCCAAGCAGCCCCCTCAGGGGGCCGGGAAATTCGGGAAGTCCCATGCCGCTCAACTGGTGAAGCGCAATTTCGAACTCGAATCTGCCTCTTACGAAGCTTGTCGCGCATCCACCCGGAACATTGTGTCTTTCGAGCAGCAGGGTCTTGTGCCCTTTCTGGGCAAGTCCCGCCGCAGCCGTCAGCCCGCCGTTGCCGGCGCCTATCACCACGACATCATAATCCGACATAAGCCTTCTCCTCTCCGAAAATAAAAATATTCAGGCCGAAATCCCGGCCGGTCTTCAGACTAAACGATCTCTTGCGCATTCAGGAAACGGATTTCTTTCGCTGGCGAGTATAGTGAAACCCTTCGTCTCTGTCAAAGGAAAACCGCCGCTCATGATCTTTCCATTTGCGTCGGTCATGCCTTGTTCCCCCTGTTCTATCGATTCATTCCATCGGAATATTTTAATTGCAGAGCGTGGATGTCCGGAATGCCGCTGCGTCCTCCCATTTGTTCGCTCACGCGCGCGGCTGCCCAGGCGCCCAGGTCCAGGCATTTTTCCGGACTCCACCCGTGAAGGATTCCGTGAATCAATCCCGCGTGAAAAACGTCGCCGCAACCCGTCGTGTCGATTGCTTTGGCCGGATAAGCTTCTTTTTCAATGAAGCGCCCGTCAACCAGGGCCACATACCCTCTCTTTCCCAGCGTGACGCCGGCCAGCCGCACGCCCATGCCGGCGAGTTTGCGGCAGGTTTCGGCGGGCGTTTCGGCAAAAGCGTTGGAGAATACTTCCGATGTGACAAAGCAGTCGCTCATTTTCGCCATCTCCAGCATGCCGTCGCGCAGCGTCCCGGCGTCCACAATAACGGGAATCCCCGCTGCCTTTGCCTTGCGGCAGGCGAAAAGCGAGGCTTCGGTAAACAGCCCGTCGGTATGCAGCGCCTGGCTCGAAAGCAGGATGCCGGTGTTGATTTCCTCCGGCCGGAGCGGTTCTCCCGTGGGCATCTGGTAGAAAATGGTCCGCCGGGCCAGCGCCGGTTCGCTGGCGATAAACGCGAACTGGGACTGATGCTGTTTGCGGATTTGCAGGCCGGACGTGTCGAGGCCTTCGGCGTCCAGCAGCGCCTTGATTTGTGTTCCAAAGCCGTCGTCGCCCAGGACGCCGGCGATGTGGCAGCGGGCGCCCCAGCGTTTGAGCGCGACCAGCGCCGTGGCGGCGGGTCCGCCGCCCTGCAAGAGCAGGTTGGTGAATTCACATTTTACATCCGGAGGGGGATAAGCCGCGACCAGACCAAGATGATCCAGAGAGCACTGGCCGATCCCGAAAACAAGGGGGGCTTTCATCATGGCAATGTCCTTAATTTTTTGCGTTCAATACCATGCAACACTGGAATGTGAAAATAAAAAAGCGTACCCGCAAGATAATTATTGATAAGAATTTCAAGATGAAATAAAAATAATCGAAGGGCGATAATATATACGGCGTGTTCGGGGAACCCGCCCTACGGGGAATTTGTTGTAGGGATTGATCCCCGATCAATCCGCGGGCTAACGGCGCTCGGAGATCGCGTCCTGCAACTAACGCGGTAAACTGTGATATGTAGGGACTGTTCTCCGAGCAGGCCGCAAAACAGCTGTATGTTCAGGGTTCACGCTCGCAGGACAACATCAAAAGAAATCAAAACTATTGAGAGGCATAAAATGAAAGTGCTGTTAATCAATGGAAGTCCGAACAAAAAAGGATGCACCTATACCGCCCTTTGTGAAGCGGAAAAGGAGTTGAACAAGCAGAAGATTGAAACGGAGATCCTCTACCTCGGACAGAAGCCCATCAGAGGATGTACGGCATGCGGGAAATGTCTGGAGACGGGAAAATGCGTCTTTGACGACACGGTAAACGTCGCCCTTGAAAAGGCCGCTCAATCCGACGGTTTTGTTTTTGGTTCTCCGGTCCATTACGCGGGAGCGTCCGGTTTCATCACATCCTTTCTGGACCGCTGCTTTTTTGCCGGCAGTGATGTCTTTGCCTACAAACCCGGCGCGGCCATCGTGAGCTGCCGCAGGGGCGGCGCCACCGCGGCGCTGGACCAGCTCAATAAATATTTTACCATCAACAACATGCCGGTGGTGTCATCCCAATACTGGAATATGGTGCACGGCAACACACCGCAGGAAGTGCTTCAGGACCTTGAAGGAATGCAGACCATGCGGGGGCTGGGCCGCAATATGGCATGGCTTTTAAAATCCATTCAGGCGGGTAAAAAATCGGGAGTTGCGCTGCCGGCGCCGGAAGAACGGATATGGACCAATTTCATCAGATCATGAATGCAGTTGCCATAGTGGAAGGGGCAGCATCGTTGGGAATATTTATGAAGTCCGGTCAAAGCGCCCATTTTTTAATGGCAATAAAAAGGCAATTACATTAGAATCACACCATGAGTGACGAACGAGAAATCATAAAATACTGGTCGACCACCTCAAAGCAAGATTTTGAAACAGCGGAAATTCTCTTTGAGAACCAAAAGTACAGCCACGCTTTATTTTTCTGTCATTTGAGCATAGAGAAAATTCTTAAAGCGCTCATTGTCAGGAAAACACATGCAGCTCCTCCGCTTGTCCATGATCTGGTGCGCTTAGCGGAAAAAACGGGCATCAGCTTATCGGATAAGTTGAAAGGTGAGTTGGCGGAGATCAGTTCATTTAATATTCAGGCGAGGTACGACGATTATAAACTAAGCTTTTACAAGAAAGCGAAGAAGCGATTTGCGGCAAAATACATTGCTGCAACAAGAGAGATTTTAATATGGCTAAGAGCGCAACTTTAAAAAAGAAAGAAACGGATCTTATCAACCGTTATGTCCTGTTGCTCAGGCAAAAAGGAATCGACGTATCTAAAGTAGTGCTGTTCGGTTCATACGCAAAAGGATCGGCAAAGCCGGAGAGCGACATCGATCTGGCAATCGTTTCTTCTCAATTCGGCAAGGATCACTGGAAAGAAATGGTCCTTTTACGAAAATTGGCTCTGGAAATTGATTCGCACATCGAACCACTGCCCTTTGCGCCGGAAGATGTGGAAGATCGTTACAGCGCGCTTTCGCAAGAAATAAAAAAAACCGGAATATTGCTTAAGATTTAGCGCAAAAGCGTGAATCGTTGACAATGCCGTTTTGTATTGCTACATAAAAATGCAAATTCGGGGTGGCAGAAAACAAAATCTGTCTGAGATGATACCCGTTGAACCTGATCCGGATAATGCCGGCGGAGGGAGGATAGAGAAAAAAATGAACCCTTTCTTCCGGACACGGCGAAAGGGTTTTTTTATTTAACAAAGGGGAGTGCAAGCCATGGCAATAACGGCGGCGGAGATTTTTAAATCGGTGGAGGATATCCGGGCCGAAAGGCCGCTGATTCACAACATCACCAATTATGTGGTCATGAACAACACGGCCAACGCTCTTCTGGCAATCGGCGCATCGCCGGTCATGATCCATGCCGAGGAAGAAGTGGAAGACATGGCGGCGGTTGCCGGCGCGCTGGTCATCAATATCGGAACGATCAGCGCCCCGTGGGTTCGGGGCATGTTCAAGGCGTTTGCCAAAGCCGCATCCAGAGGGGTTCCGGTGGTGATCGATCCGGTCGGCGCAGGGGCCACACCTTACAGAACCGAGACCGTTCGGGATCTGATCCGATCCGGCCGGCCGACGATTATCCGGGGCAAC
>JAAZOZ010000449.1 GCA_012797505.1 Smithella sp.
CATCACTTGCTTTTCCTGATCTCGCCGGTGATGACCAGATTGTCGCGATGAATCACTTCATCATAGTCTTTGTGCCCCAGCACGGAGTAAATCTGCGATGTCTTCAGGCCGAGGATGCGGCGGATGTCTCCGGCGCTGTAGTTGACCAGCCCCTTGGCCAGCAGGTTTCCTTCGCGGTCCACGCAGGCGACGGGATCGCCTTGATCGAATTCCCCTTCGACGGCGGTGATGCCCGAGGGCAGCAGGCTCCTGCCTTTTTCGAGCAGGGCTTTCTTGGCCCCGTCGTCGAGGATCAGGCGTCCGCGGGGGCGCAGCGTAAAAGCAATCCAGTACTTGCGGCTGGCCAGTCTCGCGGTCTGCGGCAGAAACAGCGTGCCGATTTCCCTGCCCGCCATGATGTCGGACAGCACTTTCTTTTTTTTGCCCGGCGCGATGATGCAGGGAATGCCGATGGAGGTGACTTTCTTGGCGGCGGCGATTTTGCTTTTCATGCCGCCCGTGCCGACGGCGGAGGTTTCCTCCGTGGCGGCTGCTTCGATGGCGTCGGTGAATTCGCACACCAGGGGAATCAGCTTCGCTTTTCTGGATTGGGCGGGATTGCAGTCGAAAAGCCCGTCGGTCGCCGTCAGATTGACGAACAGGTCAGCCTCGACGATATTGGCAATCATGGCGGCAAGGTTGTCGTTGTCGCCGAATTTGATTTCATCGAAGGAGACGGTGTCGTTTTCGTTGATGATCGGCGTGACGTGCCATTCCATCAGCGTGGAAAGCGTGTTGCGGATGTTGAGATAGCGCTGCCGGTCGGTCAGATCCGACATGGTGAGCAGAATCTGCGCGACGTAGAGGTTGTTTTTCTCAAACGCCTTGGAATAGATGCGCATGAGCCGGCCCTGGCCGACCGCCGCCGCCGCCTGTTTTTCCGGCATGCTTTTGAGTTTGCCCGAGATGTTCAGGCGGTGCTTGCCCGAGGCGATGGCCCCGGACGTGACCAGGACGATGGAAAATCCCCGGCGCGTCAGGTCGCACATTTCCTGGACGAGGGATTCGATGATTTTCAAATCCAGCCCGTCCGTTCCGGTGAGCACCGCAGAGCCGACCTTGATGAGAATTTTCTTGACGGATGCGAGCGTTTCCAGACGGATATGATTCATGGCTCAAGGTTTTTCGTGTTGTCTAAGAGGGTTACGATCTTTCCTAAAATATCCTGCAATCCTTCTCCGGTCGCGGCGGAAAACGGATGCAGTATTATCCCTTTTTTCGAAAATTGCGCAACGGTTTTTTTGACCTTTTCCCGTACGGCGGGCAGGTCGATTTTGTTGAGGCAGACGAGTTGCTCTTTGTCCAAAAGCTGTGGATTGTAGTTTTTCAACTCCCGGTTGATGGCGGTAAAGTTTTTCCAGGCGCCGGTGTGCGTTTCTTCAGAGATGTCGATCAGATGAACGAGCACACGGGTGCGCTCCACATGGCGCAGAAACTGGATGCCCATGCCAAGGCCCTCCGAAGCCCCGGCGATCAGACCCGGGATGTCGGCGACGACAAAAGCCGGGCTGTCCTTGTGCTTCACCACTCCCAGATGCGGTGTAAGCGTGGTGAAGGGATAGTCGGCGATTTTGGGCCGGGCGGCCGATACACGGGAAATGAAGGTGGATTTGCCCGCATTGGGGAATCCTACCAGCCCGACGTCCGCCAGCAGCTTCAGTTCCAGGAGCAGCGTGCGCTCCTCTCCTTCCATGCCTTCCTGGGCGAACCGCGGCGTTTGGTGGGTGGAGGTCTTGAAATGGGCGTTGCCCTTGCCTCCGATGCCGCCGCGGGCCGCGACGAAGGTCTGTCCCGCCGCGGCCAGATCCGCAAGAACCTCGCCGGTTTCAAAATCCTTCACCAGCGTTCCGGGCGGTACGACAACTTCAAGATTCTCAGCGCTGCGGCCGGTGCGGTTGTTGCCCGAACCGTGTCCGCCGTTTTTGGCGATTTGATGCTGACGGTATTTCAAATCCAGCAGGGTGTGGTGCGTTTGGGCCGCCCGGAAGATGACGTCG
>JAAZOZ010000450.1 GCA_012797505.1 Smithella sp.
CGATATTGTCTTTGCCCGCCGTCAGAATATTCCCCCAACTGGGCGTCGGCGGCTGCACACCGATGCCCAGAAAGCTCAGCGCCGACTCCGTCAGGATCGCCCCGGCAATGCCCAGGGTGGCAGCCACCAGAATGGAGGCCAGCGCGTTGGGCAGAATGTGCAGAAAAATGATCCTTGCGTCATTTGCGCCGATGGCCCTGGCCGCCCGCACGAAATCCCGCTCGCGAAGCGAAATGAAATCCGCCCGCACCAGACGGGTCACCCCCATCCAGCCCGTCAGCCCGATCACGATCATAATGTTCCAGATGGAGGGCTCCAGGAAGGCAATCACCGCCAGGATCAGAAAGAAAGCGGGAAAGCAGAGCATGACATCCACAAAGCGCATGATCACCGCGTCGATCCAGCCGCCGTAATAACCCGCGACGGCGCCCAGAATCATGCCGATGAGAATGGCCAGCCCCGTGGCGACAAAGCCGACTTTCAGGGAAATACGCGCGCCCCAGATCATCCGGGAAAGAACATCGCGGCCCAATTGGTCCGTGCCGAACCAGTGCTCGCCCGACGGAGGCGCCAGAACATTCTGCAGATCGATCGCCCCCGGATCGCAGGGCGAAATCCAGGGGGCCAGCAGTGAAACAACAAACAGCAGAACCACAATGGCGCAGCCGGTCAGCGCCAGTTTGTTCTTATAAAACATTTCCCAGAAGCCCATCACAAAGCCCTCAGGAGATCCTGATGCGGGGATCCGCCGCCGCGTAGGACACATCCGCAATCAGATTCCCCACCAGCGTCAAAACCGCGCCAATCAACAGGATCCCCATCACGGTCGGATAATCGCGCGCCATCACCGACATATAGAACAACTGCCCCATGCCCGGAATCGCGAAAATCGTTTCAAAGATGACGCTGCCGCCGATGAGGCCGGGGATGGACAATCCCAGAATGGTAATCGCCGGCAGGAGCGCGTTGCGCAGGGCATGCTTGTAAATCACCTGCCGCTCGCTTAATCCCTTGGCGCGCGCCGTCAGAATATAATCCTGCCGGATTACTTCCAGCATATTGGCCCGCATGTAGCGGGAAAGCCCCGCCAGGCCGCCGAAAGCCGAAATAAACACCGGCAAAACGAGATGCGCCGCCAGATCGACCAACTGTTCCCAGGCGCTCAGGTATTCATAATTGAGGGACCGCAAACCGGAAATCGGCAGCCAGCCCAGATGGATGCCGAAAAAAATCATCAAAAGCAGGGCCAGCCAGAAGGTCGGCGCGGCAAAACCGATAAAAACGATCACGGACATCACTTTGTCGAAAAGCGAGTCCTGATGGACCGCCGACAAAACGCCGATCGGCACGGCCACCGCAATGATAATGATCAGCGACAGCAGATTAATGGCAATCGTAATCGGCAAACGCTCCAGAATCTTGTCGGCCACCGGCCGGTGGTCGGATGAAAAGGATGTTCCCAGATCGCCGCGGGCCAGCTTCGTGAGCCAGGATGCGTATTGAACATAAACGGGCTTATCCAGTTCATAGAGGCTCATCAGGCGCTGGCGCATTTCCGCCGACGCCTTCGGATTCATCTGCGTCTGCAGGTCCGTGGGGGAGCCGGGCGCCAGGCGCATCACAAAAAAGCAGATGATCGTGATGCCCAGCAGAAGCGGGATCATGAAAAGGACTCTCTTGACCAGATACGAAAACATCCTTCTCTCCTGATCAGAGATTCAGACCGTCCAGATACGACGTCTTTTGCAAATTTTCCAGGGACTGCCAGAGGTGCTCCTGGGCGTGCGCCTCCAGCGTGATCGTCGGTCTGACATTCAGATCTTTCAGTGCGGCAAAAAACCGTTCAAAGGGAAACGTGGCGTTTCCCACCGGCAAATGCTCATCGAATTTTCCAAAATTATCATGGAGATGCAAATGACCGATGAAACGACCCAACTGTTCCATCCAGTCCTCCAGGGGCGCCCGGGCAAAAACATTGAAGTGACCCGTGTCGAAGCAAAAGCAAACGCCATTGGAATTCAGCGTTTCCAGCAGGCGGCGCAGGATGCCGGGCTCCCTTTCGTAAACGTTTTCCAGTGCGATGATTGCCCCTCCGTCTTCGGCCTGGGGGATGAGCTGCCGCCAGAAACAAACGCTGTTTTCCAGCCACAGATCATCGCAGGACACATAATAGCGATGATCAAAGGACGGATGGCAAATAATTTTCAGTGGCTGAAAAAGGGGGATCAGATCAAACACCTGCCGGATCCGGTCCAGGCTGGCCTGGCGAATCTTGTCATCCAGCGCACCGGGCCGCAAGTCCATAAAAGGGGCATGAAACGTCACTTTTAATCCGGCATCTCCGAGCGCCCGGGCAACGCCGGCGCACTGATTTTTATCCAGCGACTGCAGCGCAACGTGGCTGAAATAGATTTCCGGATTGAGCTTCTTCTCCAGAACCATCGGCAGATGCTGAGGCAGCAGAGAATAAGGCATGTGGACATGAACCTTCCGGATGATCTGAAGCATTTGCGATTCCTTTCTCTATCGACAGGGATCGTTGATTTACCATAGTCATTTTTTTTTCACAACCCGAATGAAATTGTTGTAGTGCGTACCTTCAGGCGCGCCTTTGAAGCAGGGCTGATCACCTGCTGTCACGCGAGCCTCGCACGATATTAAAAAGCTGTATTGTCAAGTTTTTGCATTTGTGACATATAGAAACAGACTGAAGACCGAAGGTTGAAGGCTGAAGGTTTACGGGGTGCGCCTTCGGCATTTAACATTTCTGAGAGAGCTTTGAAAAATGTCATTTCGAGGAGCGTGAGCGACGAGAAATCTTAAGGATGGCCGTTTGTTCAAGATTTCTCCCTTCGGTCGAAATGACAAAAACGGCCGTTATTCAAA
>JAAZOZ010000451.1 GCA_012797505.1 Smithella sp.
CGGACAGATCACCGTAAGCGCCAGAGGCAGCGACGCCGACCAGGCGCTTGCCGAACTGGAGACCTTGATTGAAAATAAATTTGGAGAAGAATAAAGTCAGCACATGATGTCGGATCAGGGGAAAAAAACTTTTGTTCTCAAAGGCATTGGCGTCTCTCCGGGCGTGGTGATCGGCAAGGTTTACCGCTTTGATCCGCTCGATGCGCAAATATCATTTTATAAACTTCACAGCGCCGACATGGTTCCGCGCGAAATTGAGCGTTTCAAGAACGCGCTCAAGGAATCTTCGCGGCAGCTGCTGGAAATTCAGGAAAACCTCAGGAAAACAAAGGTGACGGAGCCGCTGTACATCATTGATGTTCACGTTCTGCTTCTGTCGGACAAGAAATTCATCAACCGCACGATCAAGTATATTCGCCGTCTGGGCGTCAACGCGGAATGGGCGCTGCGCATGACGCTGGACCACTATAAACAGGTCTTCGAAGGCCTCGAGGATGTTTACATCAGCGGCCGCATCAGCGACGTGCAGTACGTGATCCAGCGGATTCTTCGCAATCTTTCCGGCGAAAAACGGGAAATGGTCTGGGACGTCGGCCAGGAAGGCGTCGTGATTGTCTCCCACGACCTGTCCCCCGCCGACACGGCGCAGATGAAGATGGATAAAATCGTCGGTTTTGCCACCGACAGCGGCGGCCGGACGTCGCACACGGCGATCGTGGCCCGGTCCATGGAACTGCCCGCCGTGGTCGGACTGGATAATGTCACCCGCTTTGTCCGCACCGGCGACGACATCATCGTGGACGGCACGTCGGGGCTTGTGGTGGTCAATCCCTATCCCGACATGCTCAAACGGTATGAAGAAAAGAAGCGCCACTACGATGAGGCTAAAGACGAATATCTGAAATACGCCCGGCAGCCGGCCGTAACGCTGGACCACTATACCGTGAAAATCGGCTCCAATATTGAATTTGTCGAAGAGATTTCCTCGGCGGTGTCCCACGGGGCGGAGCACGTAGGCCTTTACCGGACGGAATTTCTTTATATCTACCGGGATGATTTGCCGACGGAAGAGGATCATTTCAACAATTACCGCCAGGTGGTTGAGGAAAAGAATTTTTCCTGGTCCACCATCCGTACGTTCGATCTGGGCGGCGACAAATTTACCAAGTATCAGAAGCATGCCAAAGAAATGAATCCACAGATGGGGCTGCGGGCGATCCGTTTCTGCCTCAGGGAAGTGGACATTTTCAAGACGCAGCTGCGCGCCATCTGGCGGGTGAGCGCTCTGGGCAGGGTCAAGATTCTGTTTCCCATGATTTCCAGCATCGAGGAAATCCGGGAAGCCAAACGCCTGCTGGAAGAGGCGCGCCGGGAGTTGGTGACCCAGGGAGTTCCGGTAGCCGAACGCATGGAGATCGGAGCCATGATCGAAGTGCCGGCCGCCGCCGTGATTGCCGACCAGCTGGCGAAAGAAGTCGATTATTTCAGCATCGGGACGAACGACCTGATCCAGTATTCGCTGGCGATCGACCGATCCAATGAAAGAGTCACCTACCTGTACGAACCTCTGCATCCGGCGGTTTTGAGGCTGATCAAGCGCATTGTGGATGCGGCGCACGAGGCCGGCATTCGCGTGGCCATGTGCGGAGAAATGGCCGGCGATCCTCTTTGCTGCCCGATTCTCCTGGGAATGGAGCTGGATGAACTCAGCATGAACCATCTTGCGATTCCGCGCATCAAGAGAATCCTTCAGCAGTCCAGCCTGGAGGAGTCCCGCAAACTTCTGGCGCAGGCCCTGTCCTACAAAAGCGCCGCCGAAGTTCGGGCCTATGTCCAGAACTACATGATTCATCACTTTCCCGACGAGTTTCAGAAGAGGGATCTGTAGGCTCCGGATGTGAATCCGGGTCCGTCAAACGAAGGGACTGGAGAGGTATGAGCGAAAAAACGCCCACGGAAGCCGGCCGGCAGGAAGAAGAATATTACTCCGGCTGTATTTACGACGAGCAGGACCTGTGGCGCTTTCGTCCAGTGAAAGCCTATCTGTCGCGGGTTTCCATCGCCGACGAGAACGTCCATGCCCTGAAAGAATTGGCCGGCCGCGGCGCTGTGGTTTATGCCATCAAGCAAAGAAGCAAACTCAACAGCCTGATCCTGGCCGAGATCACCGCGCGCAATGGTCTGCCCATGCCGGTTTACAGCCACGGCGTCAATATGTCTTTCTGGCAGCCGGTGTCCAAGATGATGAAGTTTCTCTGGTCGTCTTTCCTGCGCCGCTTCAGACAGACTGCGCTCGCCCGCCAGGGGAAACTGGACTTCCTTGCCGCAAAAGTTGCCGCCCGGAAAAGCGTCATTATTCATCTGGGAGAGTCGGAGTTCATCCAAAGCCGGGCCGCCGAGGACGCCATCGCCAGCCTGATGAAGCTGCAGGCCGGTCTTTCCTTTCCCGTCTATATCGTGCCGGTGCTGGTGGCCTACGGCCGGCGCAGGGAGAAGGAAGACGAAAGCCTGTTCAACATCCTGTTCGGTCAGACGGAACAAACGGGAACGCTCCGTCGTCTCATCACTTTCATGCGCTATTCCAAGCAGGCCTTTATTCTCCCCGCCGAGCCGGTTCATCTGGCGGAGTATCTGTCGGCGAACAGTCATTTGACCCACAACGAACTCGTCATGGATTTGCGCGGTGAACTGATTGACCGGATTGAAGAGGAAAAGACCTCCGTGGTCGGGCCGGAACTGAAATCGCGTGAAGCCGTGATCGGAATGGTCATGCACGACCCGAAGCTGAACCGGTTTCTGGATGACTACGCCCAAAAATCTAAAAAAGACCGGACCGCTCTGGCCCGGGATGCAAGGCGCTATCTGCATGAGATTGCGTCGGATTACCGGGAAACGTTTGTTGAGCTGTGGGACAAGGTTCTGACCTGGCTGTGGAACACGGTGTATGACGGCGTATCCATCGACTCCGAAGGGCTGGCCAACGTCCGCAATTTGTCCAAAAAAATGCCTTTTGTCATCATTTCCTGCCATCGCAGCCACATTGATTATCTTCTGCTGTCGTATGTTTTTTACAAAAATAACATTCAGCTGCCGTTTATTGCCGCGGGGAACAATCTTTCTTTTTTCCCGATGGGGTATATTTTCCGAAGGTCCGGAGCGTTTTTTCTGCGGAGGAGCTTTCGCGGGAACGAAGTTTATGGAGAGGTCTTTTCCAAATATATGGCCACACTGCTCAAGGAAGGCCTCCCGCTCGAGTTCTTCATCGAAGGCGGTCGAAGCCGGACCGGAAAAATGGTGATGCCCAAATACGGGCTCTTGTCCATGATTATCCAAGCCTATCAGGACAAGTATTGCGAGAATCTGGCCGCGGTGCCCGTGTACATCGGCTACGACCGCGTGATCGAGGAAAAGTCCTATCTGCAGGAGCTCTCCGGCGCGCCGAAGGTCCAGGAAAATACCGTTGAAATCATCAAATCCACGAAAATCCTGCGCAAACGGTACGGCCGCGTTTATGTCAACATCGGCCAACCGATCATTTTGAAGGACTATCTGGCCGCTCAGGAAAAATCCATGGACGAGATGACCGTGGAAGAGCGCCAGAGCCTTTACCGGAAAATCGGTTACGAGGTGGTGCTGGAGATCAATAAAGTCTCCGTGGTCACGCCGTTTGCGCTGGTGGCCTCCGGCCTCTTGAGCCATGACCGGCGCGGCATATCCCATGAGGAGTTGCGGGGCATCTTAAACGAATTTTACGAATATCTGTCCACCCGGCAGGTGAAATTTGCAGATACCTTTGCTCACCGGGACCGGGCGATTACGGACGCCTTGAATATTTTCGACGAGACGGACATCATTTCCAAGATAGAAGCCGAGGAAGAGGAAGAGGAAATGCAGGAAGTGGTCTATTCCCTCACCGACGCCAGAAGACTGAATCTGGAGTATTATAAAAACAACATTCTTCATTTTTTCATTCCTCTGTGTTTTGTGGCGACTTCCATGGTCAAAAATCCTGAAGACTCCATGTCGCTGGCCAAAATTATGGGGGATTACCGGTTTTTGAAGGGACTTTTGTGGAATGAGTTTATTTTTGACGAAAACCGGGGGGATGCCGAAGACGTGACGGAGGCTCTGACCTACCTGCACTCGAAATCCATGATTCTGACCTTGAGGCGCGACGGCGAATCCTGGGTGGAAATCAAAAGCAGGGGGGAGGCCAGGCTCAAACCCTTTGCCGGCCTGATTCACAACTACCTCGAATCTTACTGGATCGTCATCCGCAGCCTGGTGTACCTCAAGAAAAAACCGCTTCCGCAAAAAGAATGGCTGGCCAAGATCCGCTCACTGGGAGACCGGATGTTCCGCAAGGGGGAAGTCCTGCGCGCCGAAGCTCTGTCGCAAGCCAACTATCAGAATGCCATTCTGTTTTTGGAGAGTGCGGAAATGATCGTTTCCCAGTCCCGGGAAGAAAAAGGCGGCAAAAGGGAAATCCTTTACAGCCTGGCAAACAACCGGGCGCAACTGGAAGTGCTGAGGCGACGCCTGTTTAAATTCCTGTGAGCCTGTGAAAAAAGGCCATATGCCCATCGCGGGAATATGGCCTTTGGGTTTTCCGCGCTATTTCTTTTTGCCGCCGGCCGTTTTTTTCAGGTTGTAAAAGGCGTCCCTGCCGCGGTAGCAGGCCGCGTCGCCAAGTTCTTCTTCGATGCGCATCAACTGGTTGTACTTGGCCAGACGGTCCGTGCGGGACAGTGAACCGCTCTTGATCTGGCCGCAATTGGTGGCGACGGCGCCGAGTTTTCCCTTATTGGCGGCGCCGTCGAGTTCGATCATGGCGAAATCGATGTCGCGCTGATTGCGGCAGTCCATGCCGATGATTTCCGGAGCAATCTTGTGCAAAACATTCCTGACGGCTTTCTCCACGCCTTTTCCGTTGTATCTTTTCTTGTTGTCGTCGCGCAATTCCAGCATTTCATGCTCTCCGGTGGAAGCGGCGGAAGGAACGACAGCTCTGGCGGTGATGCCTGCGATCGTTGTGACTTCGGCTTCGACGGTTGGATTGCCGCGGGAATCCAGGATTTCCCTGGCATGAATACTAATAATTTCAGGCATATGGAAACCTCCTTTCTGTTTTTTCCATAACAGAGATGCCCCGCGACAGCAAGATGAAGTTCCTCGGATGAGAAATGCGAAAGGGGAGACAAAGCTCTGCCATCGGGAAAAATGAAGATAGTCGTTGACAAAAAGGGGGAAAAGTAGGAAAAAAGATCACCTTTATCAATCGGATTCACCTGCTTTTCAGGGAGGATGATATGACAAAGCGCACAAAAATGATTATAGCGTTTGTATTGATTCTGCAAATGGTCCTTCCGTATCCGTTGTATGCCGCCACGGTAGGCAGGCTCACCTCGGTGGTGGGAAATGTCGTCCTGACAAGGGACGGCAAAGATTACCGGCCGGTCGTCAATTCAGCCGTCAACGAAAAGGATTTAATCGTTACGGGTGATGGCGCTTCCGCGGTCATGGTTTTTACCGACGACAGCACCATTACCCTGTCCCCAAAGACGCGGATGCAGGTCAGAGAATTCGGCATGGAGGGGAAGGACAGAAAGGGAATCTTTTCATTGTCGCTTGGAAAACTGGTTGCCAACGTAACCAAATTCATCGGCGGCGCCAACAAGTTTGAGGTTCATTCGCCGACAGCCGTCTGCGGTGTTCGAGGAACCTTGTTCGGTGTGGAAGTGGCCATGGTCGGAACCGTCATGACGACGACTGCGACCTGTACGACGGGCGCCCTGTCCGTGTCCGCTTTGTCGGCCACCGGCGCCATCGTGGCGACGTCCGGCATTGTTGCAGGTCAGACGGCGGTTATTACTTCTACAGGCATTACCGTCGGCGCGGCCGGTGCAGCGGGTGCTGCAGGAGCAGGTGCGGCCGGTTCGGCAGGTACAACGGGAGCGGCAGGCGCAGGCGCGGCCGGAGCGGCCGGTGGGGCAGCGGCGGCAGCCGGTGTCGGCGCCGGGACAATTGCTACCGCAGCTGCAGTGGCAGCCGCAGCGGTCGCGGCAGCGGTAGCGGCGACAGGCGGGACTTCAGATACAACCCCCACGCACACAACGCCCGCGCACCGTTAGAAAAAGGTTCATTTTTCAGAAAAACAACAACCCCTTTCATTAGCAATAAACGGTTAGTGAAAGGGGATTTTTTATTCCCGGAAAGTATTGCAGGATGGCGAACAAAGATTCAAAATTGTTTCTGCATTTGAAAAAGTGGCTGGAAAAAGCGGTTCTGGACCATCGCATGATTGAAGAAGGAGACCGTGTGCTGGTCGGTATTTCAGGAGGAGCGGACAGTTATGCGCTTTTGGATCTGCTCGACTCACCGATGGTCTTTGTTCCGCGATTTTCCTTTATCGCTGTATATATTGACATGGGTTTTGATCGGGAATTCACGGCTTATCAATCGCTGGGAAAATACCTGCAAACGCATCAATACCCGTATGTAATGGAAAAAACAGACATTGGGACGCTTGCCCATTCCGATTTCAACCGGAAAAATCCCTGCTTCCTCTGTTCCCGCCTGCGCCGCAAAAGAATTTTTGAAATTGCGGATGAAAAAGGCTGCAACAAAATCGCGTTTGCCCACCATCGGGATGACATTATTGAAACGCTTTTGATCAATCTGTTTTACGGCCGGGAAATCAGCACCATGATGCCGAACCAATCGATTTTTGGCGGAAAGCTTCACATTATCCGTCCCCTGGCGTATTTGAGCGAGGTCCTTCTGAAAAAGTATGCGAGGGAGCGTCAGTTTCCCCATGTGGAAAACGCCTGCCCGACCAGCGGAAATTCAAAGCGCAGCGATATCAAAAAATTGCTGGATCAGCTTGAAATGGACAATCCGGAGATTCGTCATAATATTTATACCGCCCTGAGCCACGTGAAGCCGGATTACCTGATGATAAAACCGAAAAATTAAGATAGAATCATGCCATGACGAAAGAAAACACAGCTCATAAACTCATCGCGTCGAACAAGTTCGCGAGGGTCAATTACGACATCGACGACATTTACGAAGCAGGCATCGTACTGTCCGGAACGGAGGTCAAGGCGTTGCGCGCCGGCAAGGCCAATCTCAAGGACAGCTACGCCGTCGTCAAGGATGACGAGGTATTTCTGCGCGAGATGCACATCAGCCATTACGACCACGGCAACCGCTTCAACCATGAGCCGCTGCGGCCGCGCAAACTGCTCCTGCACAAGCGCGAAATCCGCAAGCTGTACGGAAAAACTCGCGAAAAGGGACTGGCGCTGGTGCCGCTGAGACTTTATTTCAAAAACGGCATGGTGAAGGTGGAAATCGGCGTCGGCAAGGGGAAAAAAATGCACGACCGCCGTGAGGACATCAAACAAAGAGAGGAACGGCGCTCGATTGCGCGCGACTTTAAATCCAAGCGGATCAAAGTGTAAGACCATTGCGCCCCCTCTCTTTGCGGGAGAGGTCGGAGGAAGGGAGCCGGGACATGACAGGCAAGAAAGTCAGTGAAAGTCGAGTGATCATGGGGCAGGGGATGAACCCGGAAAACGCCAATCCTGCCGGTAATGTCCATGGCGGAGACATCATGAAGCTGATTGATACGGCAGGCGGCGTCGCGGCCACCAGACATGCCCGGGCGCACGTTGTGACGGCATCCATTGACCGGATGGATTTCCATCATCCGGTTTACGTCGGGGATTTTTTAATCCTCAAAGCCTCCGTCAATTTTGTCGGCAAGACTTCCATGGAGGTCGGCGTCCGCGTGGAGGCGGAAAATCCCATTACAGGGGTAAAACGCCATACCGGATCCGCCTATTTGACCTTTGTGGCGCTGGACGCAAATAAAAAACCGATGCAGCTTCCTCCCCTGATCCTGGAAACGGAAGAAGAGCGGCTTCGCAATGCGGAAGCGGCAGAGAGGAGACAAATGAGGTTGGCGGAAAAGAAAAAAGAAAAGAAAAAACACGAAAAGTGAGATGAGCGGCTGACGCCGCTTTTCTTTGACAAACCGCCGTTTGAGGATTATAGTATAGACAAATAAAAAAAGGGGGCGTAACGGTTTCGACGGGGACATTTGAAGTTGTAGAAGCGTGCCGAGGTTCCTACAGGCCTCGTTAAACAGGTAGGAAACATATAATCGCAGACAACTACGATTACGCTTTAGCCGCTTAGACGGCTAACGTCGAACCCGGTTTTCCTGCCGGTCGGGCAAGACGTCATTCAGACAGGATAGCCAAACTTCTTTCCTGGGGGAGGGCGGCGAATCCTTACAGGATAGCAAAGCTTTGATCCCGCCTTTGGGAGCAAGCCGCGCGAAGGTTCTAAAACGAAGGCTACGCACGTAGAAGCTCCAGCGGAAGGTTTTCGGACGCGGGTTCAATTCCCGCCGCCTCCACCAAAAAAATCAGTTACTTGCGCCATTTTCTCCTTGTCGTTTTTTATCAGGGGGAAGGGGGCCACTTAATTGAGGCCGATGGTAAAAAAAACCCGCGTACAGCGGGTTTTTCTTAAA
>JAAZOZ010000452.1 GCA_012797505.1 Smithella sp.
AAACATCCAGCCGGCGCATCGATATTCTGGATTAGAGACTCCTCTCACCCTCCCCCGGCCCCTCCCATCGAGAGCTTTGAATAACGGCCGTTTTTGTCATTTCGACCGATGGGAGAAATCTTGAACAAACGGCCATCCTTAAGATTTCTCGTGGCTCACGCTCCTCGAAATGACATTTTTCAAAGCTCTCCCATCAAGGGTGGGGAGGAACGGAAGATTCTTAAAAAGAGGTTTTTTTAATGGTTTCCGATGGCTTCGCGCAGTTTGGCCGCCAGATCTTTCATCAAAAACGGCTTCTGAATGAAAAGCACCCCCTCGTCCAGAACGCCCTGGCGCGCGATGACATCGGCGGGGTACCCGGACATAAAAAGTTTCCGGATATTCGGATGGAGGGACGCAATGCTTTGGGCCAGGTCCCGTCCGTTCATTTCGGGCATGACCACGTCGGTGATCAGAAGATGAATTTCGCCGGTGTGGTTGCGGGCCAGTTCAATCGCTTCCGCCGGTTTGCCGGCTGACAACACGGTGTAGCCGAGGCGATGGAGCATCATTCCTGTCATTTCCAGGATCGCAGGTTCGTCCTCAACCAGCAAGATGGTTTCATTTCCGGTGACGGCTGCCGCGCTTTCCTTCCCGGTCGGTTCCGCCAAGGCTTCAGGATGCCGGGGCAGGTAGATTTTGAAGGTCGATCCCCGGCCCGGTTCGCTATAGACGTTGATAAAGCCGTTGTGTTGCCTGACGATCCCGTACACGGTGGACAACCCAAGGCCGGTGCCCTGGCCCACACCCTTGGTCGTAAAGAAAGGTTCAAACAATTTATCCAGCGTTGATTTATCCATGCCGCAGCCGTTGTCGCTGACCGAGAGCGTCACATAGTCACCGGCAATGAACCCTTTGTGATCGGCGCAGTAGTTTTCATCGAGTACGGTGATTTCCGTTTCGATAGTGATCCTGCCGACGCCCCCGATTGCGTCCTTGGCGTTGACGCAAAGGTTGGCGAGGATCTGATCAATCTGGCCGGGGTCCATCCTGACCGGCGCCACATTTTTGCCCGGCAGCCAGGCGATCTCGATGTCCTCGCCGATGAGCCGCCGGAGAATTTTCAGCATCCCTTCGACGGTCTCGTTCAGATCGAGCACTTTCAGCGAAACGGTCTGCTTGCGCGCGAAGGCCAGCAACTGACGAGTGAGATTGGCCGACCGTTCGGCGGCTTTCCGGATTTCCTGCAAGTCCTTATACAGAGGTTGGGCCGGTTCCACCCGCGTCATGCCTAAGTCCACGCGACCCAGGATGACGGCGAGCATATTGTTGAAATCATGGGCAATGCCTCCGGCAAGACGTCCCACGGATTCCATCTTCTGCGACTGGGTCAACTGTGCCCGCAGCTTTTCCTTTTCCTGCTCTTCACGCCGGCGAGCCGTGATGTCTCCGATGAAACCTTCCAGAAAGAGCAGATCCCCCGCCGGATCGAAAACGCCGCGTCCGCGTTCCAGTACCCATCGGGTTTCTCCGGAAGCGGCGACGATCGGATACTCTTCTTCGAAGAAATCTTTTCGCCGGATCGTCTCCTGCCGCTTTTCTCTCAAGGGTTCGCGGTAATCCGGACGAACGATCTCGTTGTAAGTGATTTTGTTGCTCAGGAAATCGGAGGCTGGAAAGCCGGTGACGTCGGCGCACTGTTCGCTGATGAACGTCATCGTCCATTCGTGGTCATTCGCGCAGCGGTAAACGAATCCGGGAAGATTGCTGATCATCGTGGCCAGCGCCCGCTCCCGTTCTTTCATCTCTTCGGCCGCGCATTTTTGCTCGGTGATGTCCATTACCGAAATAATGCCGGCGGGCTTTCCGTTGAACACGATGGTTTCGCCCGAGAGGTCGACCCATTTGACCGCCCGGTCTTTACAGACAATTTTAAACTGGTAGCGAGGAGTCACGGATTCGCCGCTCTGCCGTTTCCGGCCCCGCTCCATGACGATATGCCGGTCGTCGGGGTGGACAAAGTCCCAGAAATTCATGGAGAGGAGTTCCGTGGTGCTGTAACCGGTGATCTCCGCCGCCGCGGGATTCGCGTAGATCCATTTGTCGTTCTGGTAGAGCATGACGGCTGTCGGAGAGGATTCCGTGAGGATTCGGAATCGTTGTTCGCTCTCCTGCAGGGCGGCCTCCGCCCGCCGGCCTTCGGTGACGTCCAGGAGGGATGAAAAGAATCCTTTTACCTCCCCGCCGCCGCAATGCGGTTCATAATGCACGCGGAGGGTTCTTTCCCGGCCTTCCCGGTCGGTGACTTGATTTTCATAAGTTACCCGCTGCCCGTCGAGAGCCTTTTTGATGTTTGCGGAGATCCTGGCATACTCCTCCGGTTTTAAAATTTCGGAAACTCTTTTTCCGATCGCCTCTTCCGGCCGGATGTCATGCCACCACGCGTAGGCGCGGTTCACAAAAACGTATCGCTCCTCTTTGTCGATGTAAGAAATGAGCAGCGACACGCCGTTCAGGATGCTCTCGAGTATCGCGGCCCGCTCCCGCAGAGTGCCGTCGGTGCCGGCGCCCCGGTCTTTTTTGTCGGTTCGGCGTTCCATTTTTGTCAGAAGGTTTTTCTAATTCCCAGTTTACCATAAAGAGGGCAGTGTCCCGATATCACGCTGGAGAGCAGCATGCCGGCAAGGACGGCAAGAACAATGCCTGCGATTCCGCTGATCCACCCCGCGATATTGGCGATGATAAAAAGAACGGCAATGACGAGACGAACGATCCTGTCGATGGTCCCCACGTTTCGATCCATTGGCTCTCCTCCTTATAAAAATGAAGTGGTTGGGTGATTACAGCAATGTCGCGCAATCCCTCTCGTCGCCCTGAATTTTCTCCATGGTGTGCGCAAGCGCGGGCATAACGACGGAAAGATTTTCTTTTGCGCCTCTGGGGCTGCCGGGCAGGTTGATGATCAGGGATCGTCCGCGGATGCCGGCGACAGCGCGGGAGATCATGGCGTGCGGGGTGACTTTCATGCTGGAAGCCCTCATGGCTTCGGCCATTCCGGGAATTTCCCTGTCCAGAACTTTCAGCGTGGCGTCCGGCGTCAGGTCGCGCGGGCTTACGCCCGTGCCGCCGGTCGTCAAAATCAGGTCCAGTCTTTCAACATCCGCCAATTGAACAATGGCTTGGGCAATTTGATCGATTTCGTCGGGGATGATCATGGTTCTCTTGATGGAGACAGCGGCGCCCGCCAGCAGTTCGGCGATGACGGGGCCGCTTTTATCTTCCCGTTTACCCTGTGAGCCCTTGTCGCTCACCGTGATGATTCCGGCAGAGAACATTTAACCTTCCGCTTCTTTTTTTGATTCGGCGATGATCTTGTCCGCGATGTAGGAGGGGACTTCTTCATAGTGCGAATCGGTATACGTGAAGTTGCCCCGCCCGCTGGTCATGGAACGAAGATCCGGCGCGTACTTCAGGATTTCCGCGAGCGGCACCTGGCCTTTGATCACCTGATTGGAGCCGTTGGTGTCCATACCCAGCACGCGCCCGCGGCGGCTGTTGAGATCGCCGATGACGTCGCCCATGTATTCATCGGGCACTTCAATGGAAATGTTGACAATCGGTTCCAGAAGAATCGGCTGGCACTCCATGACGCCTTTCTGAAAAGCCATGGACCCCGCGATTTTGAAGGCCATTTCCGAAGAATCGACGGTATGGTAGGAACCGAACACCAGAGAAATCCGGAAATCCACGACGGGGTAGCCGGCGATGACGCCTTTGGCCGCCGCTTCCTGAATCCCTTTGTCAACCGCCGGGCGGTATTGACCGGGAATAACGCCGCCGACGATTTTATCCAGGAACTCATAGCCTGCGCCGCGCGGCAGGGGTTCGATATCGATCGTGCAGTCGCCGAACTGGCCGCGTCCGCCGGACTGCTTCTTGTACCGGCCCTGGACGTTGGTTTTGCCTTTGATGGTTTCCAGATAGGGAACTTTCGGCGTGTTCAGATTGACTTCGACGCCGAATTTTCTTCTCATCTTTTCAATGTTGACTTCAATATGCACCTGGCCCATTCCGGAGAGAATCATTTCCTTGGTCTGCACATTGCGGGAGAAGACGATGGTCGGGTCTTCTTCGGTCAGGCGGTGAATCGAGGAAGCGATCTTGTCTTCGTCTCCCCGGGATTTCGGCTCTACGGCAAAAGACATGATCGGCGGCGGAACGGCGACTTTCTCAAAGATAACGGGGTTTTTCTCGTTGCACAGCGTGTCGCCCGTGACCGTTTCCTTTAATTTGGCAACCCCGGCGATATCGCCCGGAATCAGCACTTCCGCCTGTTTCTGGTTTTTGCCTTCCAAAAAGAAAATATGGCCGAATTTTTCCGTAATTTTTCTCGTTGAATTATACACGGCCGAATCGGAATTGAGCTTTCCGGAATAGACACGGAACAACGTCAGCCTGCCCGCGTAGGGATCGGCGATGGTTTTGAAAACAATGGCCGAGAAAGGGGCGTCTTCCGACGGTTGTCTTTCTTCAACCGCGTCCGTACCGGGCTTTTTGCCTTTCATGGGGCCCCGGTCAACGGGAGAAGCGAAGGAACTCACGGCCAGATCCGCGAGCAGGGTAACGCCGATGCCTTTTACGGCTGAACCGCAAATCACCGGAACGATGCTGCCCGACAACACACCCTTTCTTAAACCGGCTTTGAGCTCCTCGTCGGAAAGTTCGCCGGCTTCCAGGTATTTATTCATCAATTCATCGTCGGCTTCGGCAATGTCTTCCACCATCGATGATCGAAGCGCGCCTGCTTCCTGGGCCAGATCGGATGGAATATCCA
>JAAZOZ010000453.1 GCA_012797505.1 Smithella sp.
TACACGAAGAAGGCCATGGGCAGAAGCGGAACGGGTCTGGGGCTGTCGATTGTCTGGGGGACGGTCAAGGACCACAGCGGGTACATTGATGTAAAGACGAAGGTCGGAGCGGGCACTTCCTTTACGCTGTACTTCCCGGCCACCCGTGAAGAAACGAATTTGCCGACGCCCAGGACGCCTCTGGAGCGGTACATGGGCCGGGGGGAGACGGTTCTGGTCGTAGACGACATTGCCGAGCAGAGAGACGTGGCTTCCGGGCTGCTGAAAAAACTGGGATATTATGTTCACGCTGTTTCCAGCGGGGAAGCGGCGGTGGAGTACCTCAAAGAGAACCGGGCGGACATGGTGATTCTGGATATGATCATGGCGCCGGGGATGGACGGAATGGAGACGTACAGGAAAATCCTTGCGATCCATTCACAGCAGAAGGCGATTCTGGTGAGCGGTTTTTCGGAAACGGATCGCGTCCGGACGGCTCAACGGCTTGGAGCGGGGGCATATGTCAAGAAGCCCTATGTGATGGAGACGATCGGCCTGGCCATTCGGAAGGAATTGGATCGCGCAGCGGTTTGAACGGCTGTTCGGTCTATGACGATCCGTTCAGGCCTTCCCGGATGACGGGGAAGCATGCCTTCGGCTGAAACAGGACATTTCTAAACCGGCCGTACAAAAGAAGAAACCGATTGACATTAAAGATGGGTTTTCTTATACTCCGGCCAAACAAAAACCAGAGAATATGTGCACAAACATCCAGACTCAACAGGAAGGACGAGGGGGGGGGAAGAATGAAAATTTTAGTCGCATATGTCGGAGGGTTGGACGTCGATCAGGCAGTGCTGGAAGTGGCGAAAAAACACGCCAAGGCTTTTAACGCTTCCCTGTATGTCGCGAGCTCCATGGAACGGGTATCGGAGAGGGAGCGCAGGGACCTGGACAAAGTGGAAAAACAACTGGCTTACGTCAAGGAAATGATGGATGCCGAAAGGATTGAGTGCGAAACGCATATTCTGGTGCGCGGACTCACCCCCGGAGAAGACATCGTGGAATTCGCGGCCGACAAGAAAGTGGACGAAATCATCATCGGCATCGAGAAAAAATCCAAAGTCGGCAAACTGCTGTTCGGATCCAATGCCCAATACATTATTCTGCAGTCCGCCTGTCCGGTGGTTTCCGTAAAATAACAACAGCCGTCTTAAAAAAAAGGCTTGCCCCGCGGGGCAAGCCTTTTTTGTCTCTGGCGACGAGCGGGCGGCTACTTCTTGCGCTTGGCCAGTTCTTCCGCCCTCAGTTCCTTGCGCAGAACCTTGCCGACGGTCGATTTCGGCAATTCCTTGCGGAATTCGACTTCCGTGGGCAGCTTGTAGGTGGCCAGTTTCGACTTGCCGTATTCAATCATCTCTTCGGCCGTCGCCGTTTCGCCTTCTTTCAGAACAATGAACAGCTTGACGTTTTCTCCCCGCTTTGCGTCCGGAATGCCGATGGCGCAGGCTTCCATAACCTTCGGATGCTCGTAGTACGCTTCATCGATATCACGGGGATAGACGTTGAATCCGCCGCTGATAATCATATCCTTCTTGCGGTCCACGATGTAGAAGTAGCCGTCCTGATCCATCGTGGCGATATCGCCCGTGTAGCACCAGCCGTCTCTGAGCAGTCCCGCGGTTTCCTCCGGTTTGTTCAGATAGCCCTTGGTCACCTGCGGACCGCGGATAATGAGTTCGCCCGGCTCGCCTACGGGCATATCCGTCTCGCCCTTGTCCAGATCGACGATGCGGCACTCCGTATCCGATATGGGCAGGCCGATCGAACCGATTTTCCGAATCCCTTCAAACGGGTTGGTGTGCGTTACCGGCGTGGTTTCCGTCATGCCGAAGCCTTCACAGATGACCGATCCCGCCGTTTTTTCAAAATCATGAATCACTTCCACGGGCAGCGGGGCGCTGCCGGAGAAGAAGCCTTTGAAGCAGGTCATATCGGTCGTCTTCATCTTCGGATGATTCAGCATGCCGATAAACATGGTCGGAACCAGCGCGCCGAAGTTGGGCTTGAACTTGCGGATGGCATCCAGAAGGGGCTCCGGCTGCGGTTTGGGAATCAGGATGTCGCCCCATCCCTGGATAATGGAGAAATTCATCGCGCAGGACATGCCGAAAACATGGAAGAAGGGCAGCGCGCCCAGGTTGACATTGTAAGTGCCGGTGAACTTGGGGAACCAGGCGCGAATCTGCTGCACCTGCTTGCTGATGTTGCCGTGCGTCAGGATGACGCCCTTGGAAACGCCGGTCGTGCCGCCCGTGTACTGGTACATGGCGATGTCGTCGAACGTCAGCTTGACCCTGGGCGGGTTGGGCTGTGATTTCGCGATGCAGTCCTTCCATTTCAGCACGTCACTGGCCGGTTTCATGGGCTTTGACGGCAGCAGGCCTTTTTTCTTGCCGACCAGCGGGAAGAGAAGATTGACCGGGAAAGGCAGATAGTCCCCGATGGAGGTGATGATAATCTGCTTCACCTTGGTTTTGGGCCTTAAATCGATCATCCGGTTGGCCAGCAGGTCGATGATGATCATGATCTTGGCGCCGGAATCGTTGAGCTGATGCTCCAGTTCGCGGTCCGAGTAAGTGGGATTGTTCAAAACAACAATGCCGCCCAGTCGATGGATGGCATAATAGGCGACGACGGTGGGAATCATATTGGGCAGAATGATGGCCACGGCATCGCCTTTTTTGATGCCCACGCCGGCAAGGTAGGCGGCGAACCGGTCCACCATGTCTTTCAACTCCTTGTAAGTCATGGTGTAGCCCTGGAAATTCAGCGCCATGCGGTCCGGATTTTGGGCCGCGCTTCTGTCCAGAATGTCGGGCATGCAAATTTGTTCGTATTGAATTTTTTCAGGAACACCCTTGTCGTAAGATTTCAACCACGGTTTTGACGCATATGAAACTTCTCCAGCCATTTTAACTTCCCTCCTATTTTGGTGTTAAGACGTTGTGAATGAAGCCACCCATATCCTGCGGTCTTGTTGGTGATGAATCTCCTGCAGTAAACCCTCCTCAAGTTTATTTTAATGATAAAGCCAAAACGAATTGTCGATAATTGCAAGGATTCTTATCAATTTTTTTCAGGGAATGCCATAAATTATTCTCCCCCGAAGCGAAATATTTTTATCTTATGCAAAAAATAGAACCGTCCCCTTTTCTGCTACAA
>JAAZOZ010000454.1 GCA_012797505.1 Smithella sp.
ATCCATCGAACCTTCCTCCCCGCAATATAAAAGCAAATTCCCGCAAACAGGGTCAAGATGATTAACCTGGGCAGAATGATCCCAAACGCGGCATCCCGCAGAAAAATATCCAGATAAGCCTGATGCGCCCAGAACATCGGCGAAATCATGGCCAGCTTTTTCATCACCGGCGGCATCACTGCGTGCGGCACCATGATCCCGCCGAAAACGCCCATCAAAATCGCTCCCGTCGCAGCCAGCGTGGAAGACTGCTCGGGCGTTTTGGCCGTCGCCGCCACCAGTACGCCGAACCCCGTCGTGGCGGCCGCGACCACCAGCGTCACCGGCAGCATGTGCCAGGGATGCTGCCCTGCGAAAAACGCCGGGGTAATAAAGCGGGACATGACAAAAACCCCCACCAGCATCATCAGAACAAACTGAACAACGTTGATCAGGAAGTAGGGAGTAATTTTGCCCAGCGTCACCAGATTCGCGGACACCGGGTACGTGAAGAGACGCTGGAGCGTCCCATCTTTCTTTTCTCTCAGGAAACCGACGGACATGGGAATGGCGATAAAGAACATCGCGAAGATGGCATAGGCCGGGACCGTCTGCTGCAAGGGACTCGGCAGCTCCCGGTTGGGTCCGCTCCGCTCGACGACCAGGCCCGCCACCACCGCCTCCAGATGGTCGACGCCCATGACCACTTCCACGACAAGCGACGTGATCAGCGAGCGGGCGGCAATCCTGTAGCTTGCGTCCATCACGGGATCAAAGAAAATTTCCACCGGCCGGTCTCCTTCTTCGAAACCGGGGGGAATCGTCACGACGGCCTGCGCTAAGCCTTGCGCAAAGATTTCATCCACATCCGAACCGGCCGGTTTTTCCACCGGCACGATCAGCGCATGGGCCTTGATTTTTCCTTCCAGGAGGCTGGCCTGGGGAGAACCGCTCCGGTTCTCCACCACCGTGGGGATTTTCCGTCCGATCAGCTTGTCCGCCCACACGCCTTCCAGCGCCAGCGACATGAAGAAAATCAGGGCCACCGGCATCAGGAAAAGAAGCAGGATGGTCTGCCGGTCGCGAATCAGGACCAGGATTTCCTTGCGGACCAATTCTGTAAACTGTCGGCACATCAAATGACTTTCACCCTTTTATAAAACTTCCCCAACTTCACAAAAACGGATTATGCAAAGCAGAACGAGGCGGCAAGGAGCAGGCCCCGCAGGCGTATTGCTAATACGTCGAGGACGCCTGCGACACCGCCAACAAAGTTATGCGCAGAAGAATCCGTTTTTGTCCTAAGGATCACGCAGCCCCCTGCCTGTCTTCTCCAGAAAAAACTCTTCCAGGTTGTCAATATCGGACATCCGGCCGTCATAAATCCGCTCGCCGCGGTCCAGCAGCGTCAGGCCAGAGCACAGGCGCTGGGCCTCTTCCATGATGTGCGTGCAAAGCAAAATCGTGACGTCCCCCGCGTTGAGCTCCGCCAGCAAATCGTACATATGGTTCCGGCTCTGCGGATCGACACCCGCTGAAGGTTCATCCAGGAGCAGGAGCTTCGGGGAATGAAGGAGCGCCACCGCCAGATTAAGTCGTCTCTGCATGCCGCCGGAAAAAGACGCCACGGCCGACTCGGAATACTCCGCAAGACCCGTTTTTTCGAGCGCCCATTCCGAGCGCTGTGCGATTTGGTCCTTCGAAAGCCCGGCCATCACACCGAAAAAGCGCAAATTCTCCCACGCGGTCAGAGAGGGATAAAGCGAGATCGGCTGCGGCGCGCACCCGATGAACGAAAGCGCTTTCGGGTCCGGCGTGGCCAGGCCGTAAACAGACACCTCTCCGGAATGGCCCCGGAGCTGCCCGGTAACAATCCGCATCAGCGTGGACTTCCCCGCACCGTTGGGCCCCAGGAGCGCGTGCATCTGTCCGTCCGCTACAGTCAGGGAAAAATCCCGAAGCGCGGGAGCGGACGCTCCGTCGTAGCGGAAGGTAACGGAAGAAATGTCGAGCGCGTTCATGCCTTGAGTTTTCCCACCGCCTGAGCCAGGTCCTTGAAAAGCTGTTCTTCGCGCCCGGCGCAGACCAGCATCAGCCCC
>JAAZOZ010000085.1 GCA_012797505.1 Smithella sp.
GTGGCTGATGGTGAAAAGCTCAAAGTTCATGGCTCATGGCAAAAAGGAAAGATAAACGCTAAGTTGAAAGAAGCCCCGCGGTCGCAAGCCGCGGGGCTTTTGTTTTTGATAAATAAATTTCGGTTGCGTTTGCCTTGGATATACCGTAACTTGCTTGTGGTGTCATGATGGAGGTTCATTAAACAGAGAGTTGTCTGTTTCCCGGAAGGTTGTGAGATGAATTTCAAGATCGTAGGACTCATCGTAATTGCCTGTCTTGCCGTTGTCTTCGTCATTCAGAATGTGTCGGCCGTGACCGTCAGCATTTTTTTCTGGGAAATTTCCCTGTCTCTTGCTCTGCTGATTTTCTTTGTTCTGGCTTTTGGTTTTGTCTTCGGCTGGTTTTTGCACAGTTTTTTGGCGTATCAGAAGGTCAAGAAGGAAGTGAGCGAGATTCAAAACGATCTGCGTTCGCAAAAACGATAAGATCTCAATTTAATTGACGTATTTACGTCTGTTTGCCCTGAAGATTTACCCGTCCATCCACTCTTTTCCGCCCAGCACCCGGGCCACCATCATACCGGAGACATTGTCGCCCACGGCGTTGACCATCGTGGCCGGCGCGTCCACCAGCGTGCCGATCATGGTGACGAGCGGAAACGCCTCCGGCGGGAAACCGTACAGGGATAAAATCAGCAATTCGCCGATGGTGCCGCCGCCGGGAATGCCGCTCACCACCACGCCGGTTAAAAGCGCGATGCCCAGCGCCGTCAGAATCGTATCGACGCCGGTCAGGGGCATTGAAAAGATGCCGAACAGAAAAGCGATCTTCAGCACAGCGGCGAGGCACGACCCCTCCATATGCATCGTTGCGCCGATGGGAATCACGACCTCACGAATATCCTTGGGTACGCCGATTTTTTCCGCGGCCTGAAGGCTGGCGGGAATGGTGGCCATCGAACTGCCGGTCGCCAGCGACATAACGGACGGGGGAATGATGTTGCTCCAAAATACTCTGACGCCCCGACCGCGCCCGGCGAGGTATGCATAAAAAGTAAAAGCGATGAAGAAGTATAACAGGGCCGTCGGATAGTAAACGACCACTGTCCGCGCGTAGGAGCCCAGAAGCTCCGGGCCGAAAACGCCGACCAGGCAGGCGAAATAGGCGCACAGGCCGATCGGCGCGTAGTACATGATGAAGGAGATGAGCTTCATCATGACCGAATTGGCCGAGGTGAGGAACCTTGAGAAATCTTTTCCCTTTTCGCCTGCGGCGGACGCCGCCACGCCGACCAGCATGGAGAAAATGATCAACGCCAGCATGTTGTTTTTGGATAACAGGTCCCGAAAATCCGGAACGGAGAAGGCCCGGACGATTTGGTCCCCTGCCTTAAGGTGTTGAACGTCGGCGTTTGTCGGCAGGGGGATGCTGACGCCGGAGGCGGGGGAAAAGAAAGTAACGGCGACCATCATGACCGCCGACGCGATCAGGCCGGTGATCACAAACACCAGAATCATGACCAGGAGAATTTTCCCGAGACGCCCGAGGTGGGTCATGGAGGCTACGGTGGAGGCGATGGAAAAGAACACCAGCGGCACAATGACGGTGAACAGCAGATTCAAAAACAGATCGCCCAGCGGCTTGAGACGGGCGGCGTCCTTTTGATACAGGATACCGAGGAGGGCGCCGACAAAAACCGACGCGACGAGCAGAATCGAAAATCCGTAAGATCTCAGAAACGGCGGCAAATTGATTTTCATGTTTATTTTACCGGAAAGTTAAAATACGTGTCCGGATAGGGTTCATTGTTCAGGGTGAAATGCCACCACTCTTCGGGAAGGTTCCGAAAGCCGTGTCTGGCCATCAACGTTTTCAGAAGGAGGCGGTTGGCTCTCTGCTGCGGGCCGATGTCTTTGTTTTCGGGGTGGGACATCTCCCCGAAGCAGTCGAATCCCGTGCCCATGTCCAGAGAGTTGTCCGCGAAGCGAACACCGGCCGGCAGATAACATTCCTTGAGGGGGTCGCCGGCCTTGTAAGAGGGCTGAATCGGGGCCGGCAGCGGCACAAGGGTCAGGTCAACCGTGCTCCCCCGGCTGTGTCCGGAGCGCTCGGCAATGTAGCCGTCGCGGAAAAGATGGCGTTTGTCCACCGTGGGGTAGAATTCTTTCCTGGTCCTGGTATCGTTAATGTCTTTCGCCCAGCGCACAAAGTGGTCAACGGCCTTTTGCGGCCGGTAGCAGTCATAGATTTTGATGGTCATGCCGAAAGGTGCGAGGTCTTCCTGGACCCGGGCCAGCGCTTCGGCCGCCGGACGGGTCAGAATGCAGGTGGGCGCAAGGTAGCCGTCCACTTTGACGCCCAGAAAATTATGTTCGGTAAAATAGCGGATATCCAGAAGGGCGTCGGGGATGATTTCCTGAATGTGGACGAACGTGTCGGGCATGACCTCTTCGCAAAAGGACGCGGGAGGCTCTCCCGCGGAAAACAGGATTGCGGCAAGAAGGGTGATCAGAAATAATTTTAACGTCATGAAAAGACCTCCTTCACCTACGGTTCGTAAGGATTGATAAAGATGACGGGATTTTTCGCCGGATTCAACCAGCCGAGAATTTTCAGGATGTCGTCTTCCGATGCGGCGACGCATCCGGCCGTCGTGGAATTCGCGCCGGCCCAGACGTGCAGGAAAATCGCGCTGCCGAGTCCTTTGATGACCGGATCCGTATTGTATTCAATGATGATCCCGTATTTATAGAGATCATCATCGCGCTTCATTTTTTCGTAGGAGGCGGCCTTGGTCTGGTTTTGCCTGATCAGGCGGTTGTAATCCGGGTCATTCGGGTCGTCGATCCACAAGTCGTCCTCCAGCATCTGACGGTAGGGCATTTGGGTGGGCGCCGACGGCGGATAACCAAAAGCGGTTTTCAGCCGGAAGAGCCCTGAAGGCGTGCGCCCGTCCCCTTCGCGTTTTTCGCCCGGCGGCGCGAAGCCGTTTCTGCCGATGACGGCGTCCATGGGCGCCATGGCCTGTTGCCATAAGGCATTCGTCTTTTCCAGTGGATAAATCTTATGGGAAGTTAGAAAAAGAAAACTTTCATCCGTTACCAGAAGAACCTGCCCGGCATTTTCCATTCCGGTGGCTTGTGAATAAGGCGCCAGTCGGTCCGCGACGGTTGTGCGCGCAGTACAGGCGGCAAGCGAAAGAAGGGCTGCAAGCGCAAGCAAACAACCTGTTCCGGGCAGACGTTTTCCCGATTTTCCGCCAAAGAGGATCATGCGAGGATTTGTAAAGGAAAGTGCTTCATTTTTCAATCATTTTGTAATGGCTGAAGTGTTGATCCGTGACGGTTTTTTTTCTTTTGTAACGGCTGCAATGGATGAAGATCAACGGCCGACGATGGTCTGTTTTCGTTGCCGGCCGAAAAAAAATCATTTTTTGGCTCGAACTGTGGTATAAAGCACTCGTCGTCATCAGCAAAAAAACAGTCCTGTTGAAAATAAAAGGAGGTTCGTTATGAATACGCTGCGTAAAGCGGGAATTTTTCTGGCGGTCGGTGCGCTTCTTCTGTGCGCCTGCGTTGTCTTTGCCCAGGAGGGCAGGGTCGGCATGTCGGATTGGACAAAAATCATTGAATCCAAGGTCACCAATCAGATCGGAGACAAGGGACTGATCAATTACGAGGACGGGTACATCGAATCCGTGGGAACCGGCGCGCCGCCTGAGCGCTATTACGGAAAACCTCAGGCGCGGCCCATGGCGCTGCGTGCGGCGCAGGTCGATGCCTTCAGAAACCTGCTGGAAACCGTGCAGGGCGTTCAGATCGATTCACAGACGACCGTCAAGGATTTTGCCGTAGAGAGCGACGTGATTAATACGGCGGTTTCCGGCATGGTGAAGGGCGCGCAGATTGTAAAAAAGGAGTACCTGTCGGATGGTACCGTGGAAGTGACCGTGCGCATGCCGCTCTCGGGAGTTGCCAGAGCCATTCTTCCCAAGGCCATTGCCGATGACAAAAAGGAAGACCGGGAGCATAAACCGGCGCCTTTTTCCAAAAAGCCCGCTCCGAAGGATGAAGAGTATACCGGCTTGGTGATCGACGGCCGCGGTTTGCAGGCTCGCCCGGCCATGTCGCCGAAGATTTTTGACGAAAACGGCTCTGAAGTGTACGGGACGCTGATCGTGAATAAAACCTACGCCATGCAGCAGGGCATCTGCGGTTATGCCCGTGATCTGACCTCCGCGCAAAGCAACGCCAGAGTGACGAACAGTCCGCTGACCGTCAAGGCGATCCGCGCTCAGGGCGCCGGCATGTCGGAATTTGTCATCAGCAACGAAGACGCGGGAAAGATCCGCTCCGCGAAACAGAACCTGGCCTTCCTGCAGAAGTGCCGCGTTATGGTTGTTCTGGACTGATCCCGAGGCAACAGAGTCGTCTTGGATACATCCGGGGGGAGACGAAAAACGTCTCCCCCTCTTTTTTTGATCCTTTCCGTTGCGTTAAATTCCTTCTCGCTTCCCTCTTGACAAAACATGGCTATTTGGCTATATGGCCAAATACGAAAGGAGAGACCGAATATGAAAGAATCTCTCAGGCCGCGGTATGAAGCCCGGGCGAAGATCCTGAAGGCGATGGCGCATCCCAGCCGTCTTCTGATGATTGAGGAGCTGCAAAAGCAGGAGCGCTGTGTCAACGAGCTGACGGAAATGATCGGGACGGACACCTCCACGGTATCCAAACACTTAAGCGTATTAAAAAATGCGGGGCTGGTGGCGGACGATCGCCGGGCCAACTGCATCTATTACCGTCTGCGCTGTCCCTGTATCCTTGATTTTATGGGGTGTGTGGAGGAGGTCCTTTCCGCCAACGCCGAAGACCATAAAAAAATGATGAAATCCTGCAAAAAATAGGAGGTTGTTGTGAAGATTGAAATTCTGGGAACGGGCTGTGCCAAGTGCCTGAAACTCGAAGAGTTGGTGAATGAAGTTGTGAAAGAATCGGCTGTGAACGCGGAAATATCCAAGGTGAAAGACATCAAGAAAATCATGACCTACGGCGTAATGACGACGCCCGGTCTGGTCGTGGACGGTCAGGTAAAGATCGCAGGCAAAATGCCGACTGAAGAGCAGATCCTGGGCTGGATCGTAAAATGAGGAAGCGCGTTTTTTTGATCTGGAAATAAAATAGGGTATGAAGAGAGGGTTGGGATGTCTGAGCCTATTGCCGACAAGCTGTCTTTTCTGGACCGTTATCTGACCGTTTGGATCTTTGCCGCGATGATTCTGGGTGTGGGACTTGGTTATTTTATACCCGGCGTCGAGGCCTTTATTAATTCATTTCAGGTGGGCACGACCAATGTGCCTATCGCCATAGGACTCATCTTGATGATGTATCCGCCGTTTGCCAAGGTGAAATATGAGGAGATGCCTCAGGTATTCCGCAATGGGAAAGTGCTGGGATTGTCGCTTGCGCAAAACTGGCTGATCGGACCGGTTTTGATGTTTATCCTGGCGATTGTGTTTTTGCCGGACAAGCCCGAGTATATGGTGGGGCTCATCATGATCGGTCTGGCGCGCTGTATTGCGATGGTGATTGTCTGGAATGAGCTGGCGAAAGGCAGCACCGAATACGCGGCGGGGCTTGTCGCTTTTAACAGCATTTTTCAGGTTCTCTTTTACAGCGTCTTTGCCTGGTTTTTCATTACGGTTCTTCCGCCGTATTTTGGATTTTCCGGCAGCGTCGTCGATGTCAGCATCCGGCAGATCGCCGAAAGCGTCTTCATCTACCTGGGTATCCCCTGCATTTTGGGCGCCCTGACGCGCCTCATTGGCGTAAAGCTTGTGGGAAAAAAGCGGTATCACGAACGATTTGTGCCGGTCATCAGTCCGTTAACCCTGATCGCTCTTTTATTCACGATCGTGGTGATGTTCAGTCTCAAAGGCAATTTGATTATCAGCCTGCCTTTTGATGTCGTGCGGATTGCCATTCCGCTTTTGATCTATTTTGTAGTCATGTTTCTCGTGTCGTTTTATCTGGGCAGAAAGATGGGCGCGGATTATTCAAAAACAACCACGCTGGCTTTTACGGCCGCGAGCAACAATTTTGAGCTGGCCATTGCCGTAGCGATTGCCGTTTTCGGCATCAATTCCGGCGCGGCGTTTGCCGCCGTCATCGGCCCGCTGGTCGAAGTGCCGGTGATGATCGGTTTGGTCACGGTCGCTCTGCATTTTCAACAAAAATATTTTAGCGTTCCGTAAAGGTTGGTCAATATGAAAGAGTGGCAAAAACTGGCCTGGATTGCGGTGATCTTTCTGGGCGCCTATTTTATTCCGTGGGAATCCCTGGTCGTCCGCCAGGCCGTCCTGGAGGCATTCATGATGCTTCAGGACTACGCGAGACAGCATGTATTGACCTGCCTCATCCCCGCATTTTTCATCGCCGGTGCCATCAGCGTGTTTGTCTCCCAAGGGGCAGTGCTCAAATATTTCGGTGCGTCCGCCAATAAAATTCTTTCCTATTCGGTGGCCTCCGTTTCCGGTTCCGTGCTGGCGGTCTGTTCTTGCACCGTTCTGCCCTTGTTTGCCGGTATTTACGGACGCGGCGCGGGGATCGGACCGGCTACCGCATTTCTTTATTCCGGCCCGGCCATTAATGTGCTGGCCATTATTCTGACCGCCAAAATCTTAGGCTGGCAACTGGGGCTTGCCCGGGCCGTCGGCGCTGTTGCATTTTCCATCATTACGGGTTTGTTGATGGCCTTTATTTTCCGCAGAGACGACGCCAACCGGGAAACGGGGGAAATGTTTCTGCCGGAGGAGGAAGACAAGGAACGGGCGCTTTGGCAGGATGCCGTTTATATGCTGGTCATGGTGCTGATTCTGGTTTTTGCCTCGTTTGCCGGACCGACAGAGAATGACGGCGGCCTCTGGCGGATGATCTTCAGCGTCAAATGGTTTTTGGTGATGGGGTTGCTGGTCGTTTTAGGGATCATGCTCAAAAAGTGGTTTGTCAAACAAGAACTGCAAGGTTGGGTACAGGCTACCTGGGATTTTGCCAAGCAAATTCTTCCGCTTTTGTTCGGCGGCGTTTTGGTTGCGGGATTTTTGCTGGGCCGTCCCGGTTATCCGGCGCTCATTCCCGAGCAGTACATCCAGGCGCTGGTGGGCGGCAATTCCCTGTGGGCAAATTTTTTCGCCGCGGTCGTCGGCGCTTTCATGTATTTTGCAACACTGACCGAAGTGCCAATTCTTCAGGGTCTGATCGGCTCCGGCATGGGGCAGGGTCCTGCGCTGGCGCTCTTGCTGGCGGGACCGGCGCTTTCTCTTCCCAGCATGATCGCTATTTCCAGCATCATGGGAATCAGGAAAACGGTTGTGTACTGTTCCATCGTTGTGCTGCTTTCAACGGTTGCCGGCATGGCTTACGGCTGGTTGATGGTTTGATACAAGATAAAAAACCACATGAAAGATTAATGAAATGAGCCACAACCATCATCACAATGATCAACCGCCGTCGCTTGCCAATCTCCTTCTGGCCATTCTCATCAACGGCGGCATCGTCGTTTTTGAAATGATTTTCGGCTTGCTGATTTCGAGCATGGCGCTGATCTCGGATGCCGTTCACAATCTGAGCGACATTGCTGCCATGAGCTTTACCTGTTGGGCGGAAAAGATGTCCCGGCGTCCGGCGACGGAACACAAAACCTACGGCTGGCGAAAGATGGAATTTATCGCCGCGTTCGTCAACAGCATTGTTCTGTCGGTGGTGATTGCTTTTGTTTTCTGGGAGTCTGTTCAAAGACTCTTTTCACCTGCGCAGGTATCCGGCACGATGATGCTTTGGGTTGCCGTGGTGGCTTTTGTGGGAAACAGCGCGGCCACGCTGCTTCTACAGAAAATATCGGCTCGGAACTTCAACATCAAAAGCGCCTGGCTCCATTCGCTTCAGGATGCGCTGTTTTCTCTGGGGGTGATTGTCGGCGCCCTGCTGATTATGCACTTTGACTTATATTTTATCGATCCGCTCATCTCGATGGTCATCTGCATTTTCATTGCCCGCGAAATCTACAAAATTATCCGGCACACCGTCAACGCGCTTCTGGATTCCGTTCCGGCGGATGTCGATTTCAACGCTGTAAAAAGAGATTTGCTTTCCGTTTCGGGTGTGGCGGAAGTCAATGATCTGCATATCTGGCAGACCGGCACTGGCCAGAAACTGCTTTCCGCCCATCTGGTGTCCGATGACGAAGCGCCCGATCATGAACAAATTATCCGAGCCGTGCAGAAGATCCTTCATGAAGATCACGGCATTGATCACACCACGATCCAGCTCTTGCCGTCTTCGGCCCGTGAGATGGAGCATTGCAGCCACTGCAATTGATGACTTTTTTGCGGCACAGTCTCACCCCCCGACGCGGCGGAACTATTTCCGCCGCTCTTCTTAATTGCCAGATGGAATGTTGACGTTGTCCGCCGCGACATCGGCGCGCAAAAGCAAAATGCTTTTACGGCGTGTACTTGAAGGAAACCCTCAATTTTACGCGGTATTCAACCACCTTACCTTCCTCGATTCTCATATCCAGTTCTTTGACTTCCGCCACTCGGATTTCCTTGAGACTCTTGGCTGCGATTTCCACGGCTTTTTTGGCCGCGTCTTCCCATGACTTTTCACTTCCCCCGATAATCTCGATAACCTTGTAAATGCTGCTCATGATTCAATCTCCTTTCTGCTCAAGGGGTTATAAAGATGTCAACGCCTCAGACCCGCCGTATCGGCTGTGATTTTCCCACTTACCCGACGGCAAGCACTATTGCCGAAAAACGCAGAGATCCTCAAATCTAAAAAGAAAACGTTAGCTTATAATTTCCCGGACATTCAGATGCTGCACGATGAGCAAACGCCGAACAAAAAGAGGTGTTTCAAAAAAAGAGGCATGAAAATCAGAAAATTCCAGCACAGTTCCGTCAGGAAAGAAGAAGAGAGGCAAATCAATACAACCGGAGTTGACCGTATTATACCTTATTAAAGGAATTCGTCAATTACAGAAAAACGGGGCTTTAGTGACCGCAGGACGAGCAGTTTGTGGAGGAACAGGACGAACATCCTGAAGAGGACGGAGCGCCGGTGTCGAGCGAGCCGCCGGAGCGCAATGACCCGTACTTTCCCTTTCCGACCTTGGAAACCAGCTTGTGGGCTTTTTTGGATTTGCACTTCGGACAAACTGCTTTCGGCTTTTCGCTGAGGCTCAACGTGACCACTTCAAATTGCTTCTTGCATTTGTCGCATTCAAATTCATAGATCGGCATAGGTTTCAGTTCCTTTCTCGGTCAATCTAGTGATTCGGGAGAAAAAAGTCAATACCCATGAGGGCCGTCTATTCCACCCGACCATCCGCGAAATTGTCCATTGACATCCCCGGACCTTCTTTTTATACTGCCTTCGTATGAAAGCAAGCCATGTTCCTCTTCTTTGCTTGATGGAAAGGAAGCCATGAAGAAAAAAGATGAATCAGAATCCATTTTTACAAAGTCCATCCATGCAGGGGAGGACCGGGCGCGCTATGCCGACTCGATTACCACCCCCATTGTCCAGTCATCCACGTATTCCTTTAAGGACAGCAGGGAAATTGAAGCCTACACCAAGAACGATAAAAAGCGTTATGAATACGGAAGATACGGCAATCCGACGGAAAAGGTGGCGGAGCGGCGCCTGGCGGAGCTGGACGGCGCCCAGGAAGGGTTGATGTTTTCTTCCGGCATGATGGCCATTACCACCACGATTCTTGCTCTGGTGCAGACCGGGGACCATATTGTCATCACCGACGATTGCTATGGAAAAACGCTGGAATTTTGCCGATCCTACCTCAAACGGTTCGGCATCGAATGCACGATCGTGCCGTTCGGCGACTATGATGTTCTGGATGCCGCCGTCAAGAAGAATACGCGTTTTATTTTTTCGGAATCTCCGACCAATCCGTACCTCAATGTGTTTGACATGGTCAAATTCAAGCAAATCGGGGATAAGCACAAGGTCATCACCATCATCGATTCCACTTTTGCCACGCCGTTCAACCAGCGGCCGCTCGATTACGGCATCGATCTGGTGATCCACAGCGCGACAAAATACCTTGCCGGCCATAACGACATTCTGGCGGGTGTGCTCCTGGGGAAAAGAGAGCTGGTCGGCAAAGTCCGGGAGCTGCACAAATCCATGGGGGGCGTGATTGATCCGCACTGCTGTTATCTGCTGCTTCGAGGCCTGAAAACCTTTCCCCTGCGGGTGAAAACGCAAAATGACAATGCGCTTACGATCGCCGAATATCTGGAGCGCCATCCGAAAATCGAAAAGGCGTATTATCCTTTTCTGGAAAGCCATGCCCATTATGCCATTGCCAGAGAGCAGATGAAAGGCGGAGGCGGCGTGGTCACTTTCACGATCAAGGGCGATCTGGATGCGGCGAAAAGATTCATGGATTCCCTTGGGATGATTTACATCGCGCCCAGTCTGGGCGGCGTGGAGACGCTGATTACGCATCCCGCCACAGTGACCTATTACCGCTATACGCGGGAGCAGCGCTACGACCTCGGCATTGTGGACAATCTTTTCCGGCTGGCGGTCGGCATCGAAGACGTGAAGGATATTATCGCCGATCTGGAAAGAGGATTCGCCGGAATCTGAACGCGATCCCCGCTTTTTAACGTTTCTTTTGGCTTCGTTTTTTTACGCTGTTTTGGACGATCCGCCGCGCCGCGGCGCTGTGCTGAAGAATCCATACGTAAAAACGGTTTTTCCAGCCGGGAATGAAAATCTTCAGCATCACACAGGCCGTCGTGTGCAGGTGAAGCATCCGCATTGATTTCTCCAGGGGAACCCCGGCAAAGGGGCCGATGGTGGCAAAGCCGGCGTTGTTGATCAGAACATCCAGGCCGTCGACGGTTTGAAGGAGATCGGCGGTTTGCTTGATTTGATCCATGTCGGAGAGGTCCGCGGTGACGATCTCACAGCGGGTGGCGCAGTCGGATTCCAGCTTTTTTGCCGTTCTTTCCAGACGCTCCCTGCGCCTGGCCAGCAGGATCAGGTCGAATCCCCTTTGTGCGAGTTGTTGCGCAAAGCTAAGCCCGATTCCTGCCGATGCGCCGGTGATCAGCGCTTTGCCCGGATTTTCCCAACCCAAAAACCGCTTTCGCTCGGACATCTCAACCTCCCTTTCGTCCCGTTGACTGCCGAAGCAATATTGAGTTGAAACCTTACGCCAATATGGCGCCTTTGTGAAGGCCTTATCTTATGCCTGCGGGATTTTCATAACCGCTGCAACAGCACTTTTCTCCGATCCGGAAAAGTGCTAAAAGAAAATCATCAATCATCTCGGTGGATGGAGGGGGTTATGCCTGATGCGGTCATTATCGGAGCAGGGTATGCGGGAATGAGTGCCGCGGCGCTTCTGTCTCATGCCGGCCGGAAGGTGGTGGTTCTGGAAGAATCCGAAAGGGTCGGCGGCCGCGCACGGTCGTTTCGGGATGAAGAAGGGTATCTCCGGGAATACGGGGCGCATTCGCACAGGCTCGCGCACAAGGGCATCGCCAATGAAGTGTTCAAAAGGCTCGGGGAGGAGATCGATTTTCTGCCCGAATCCAAAGACGGCAAACTGATTTTCCGGGGCAGGCTTTGGGAGAGACCGGAAGGGCCGATCGGCTTTTTGAAAACGCCTCTGTTGTCGATACGCGCCAGGCTGGTGCTGCTGGCATTGTTTGCTAAAATCAAAAAAACCGATCCCGCCGACTGGTATCATCGAACCCTTCTTGATTTCTATCGGGCCTCTTTCCGGAATCCGGAAGTTGAAGCATTCCTGCCGTTTCTGGGGATGACGATCATGTGTCCCGATCCGAATAAGGTCAGCGCGGGCGAAGTGATCGACTTTTTAAAGCGGGTCCTGGCGGCGGGCGTGGGCGTTGGAGAGCCGCGCGGCGGCTCCGCCGGAATCTTTCAAACGCTGAGCCGGCACATCGACAGGGGCGGAGAAATTCATCTGCGTGAAAGGGCGGAAAAAATTATCATTGAAAACCGCCGGGTCACGGGCGTGAAAACCGGAAGGGCGATCTATCCGGCGCCGGTTGTCCTTTTTGCCGCCGGACTTCCCCTGATTGCCGATCTGCTCGACCAGACACTGCTGCCCGCGGCTGTCGAGAAATATGCGAAGAATATCGAGCACAGTTCCGGCCTGGTCATTGATTTCATCACGAACAGGCCCGTGACCGGCATTCGTTCCGGGATTCTCGGCGTGGACGTGCCGATCTGGGCGCGTTTTCAATCCAGCGCCGATCCCTTGTTTGCCCCTGCCGGGAAGTATCTTTCCACCTGGGGAATCATGCTGCCGTGGCACTTCGACGGCGACGCGAGCGTCGTTGCCGGGGCGGAGCAAAAAATGAAAAGCGTCATTTCCGCTGTTTTTCCGGATTTTCTGCCTGCGGTCGTCGATGAGAGAAAAATGGTCGCAACGGTCATGAACGGGAATGTCCTGACACCCGCGCAGTCCAAGCCGAACCGGCCGGATGTCGAATGTCCGGGGATCGAAGGACTCTATTTTATCGGCGATACGGTGAGAGGGGACGGCTGTTCGGGCGACATCAGTTTTTCATCCGCGATGAAAGCCGCCGACAGAATCCTGAGCGATCGGAAGCCATGACAGCGAATCTGGAAAGCATATCGGTAACGCTGGTTTCCGTTCTGTCGGCATTCGAAGCGGGAATGCGCAAACTGCAGCCGCTAATGATGCCCGCCATTCGGGGCGAACTGGCCGTTCATGAACCCGCACTGGCAGCTGTCCGGGCGTCATTGGGGACGGAAGACGGCGCTGCCGGATCGGAAGATGGCCGTCGGGAGCTTTTACGCGCCTGCGATTTTCTGCTCCGGGCCGCCAGAAATTTCGGCAGGGCAGATGACCTTCAGGACGCCTTTATATCGGCTCTTCGCGCGTCTCGCAAGATCTGCCGGGCCGAGGAAGCGCTGTTTCCACTTTGCCGCCTTTTCCCCGCTGTTCACCGCTACTTTCTGGAAACCGGCGCAGACGTTTTGCCTGAGGCAACCATTGGGGATTCCGGCATCGGCCTGTTTCATGTCGGCGCAAACAGGGACCTGCGCGCCCGGGGCGGTTATTCCATCTATATTCCTTCAACCCCTTCCTCAACGGCCGCCCGCCCGCTGGTTGTCGCGCTGCACGGCGGCTATGGCCATGGTCGGGATTTTATCTGGACCTGGATTCGCGAGGCGCGAAGTCGTGGGTTTGTTATTTTGGCTCCCACTTCAGAGGCCATGACCTGGTCCATCGGCCACGTTGAGACGGATGCGCAGATGCTGATGCGCCATCTGGAGGAGGTTTGCACCCGCGTTCCCGTTGACCGAAACCGCATTTTGCTGACAGGAATGTCCGACGGCGGGACCTTTGCTCTCGCGCTGGGACTGACCCGGGACAATATATTCTCTAAGATTGCAGCCGTTTCCTGCGCTCTGCCACCGGTGAAGATCAGCCGGGCCGGGGAAAAACATGTGCTGTGGGTTCACGGCGCGCAGGACTGGATTTTTCCGGTGGGGCGAACGGTTCAGGCCTGCCGGTATTTGCAGCAATCGGGCGTGGATATCAAGCTCAAGGTGATTCCCGATCTCTCGCATGCCTATCCCCGTGAAGCAAACGATATGATTCTGAAATGGTTTGGAACATTCTGACGATCACAAGGGCTTGCCGAAAAGAAGCTTCAGCATGTTGACGATCATCTTTTTTCGTCCCGCCCGTTCCATGAGGATGCTCAGGTACAGCATTTCCGTGTTCATCGGCGGCACGGTGATCTTGTCTTTCCTGATCAACCGGGCGGCTCGGGGTTTGCACCGGGTTGCGCACAGTCCGCAGCCGATGCAACGATCCCGATCCACGCGGAAGGTTTGACCGTCTGCTACAATCGCCTCCATTTGACAGCGCTTCACGCAGACGCCGCATCCCGTGCAGGATTCGGCGTCGATGCGCGCGTAATAGTTCGTTGCGAAAAACCGGGCGGGCCGGGGCTGCTTCTTCGCGGTGGTCAGCACGCCGCAGCAGCAGCCGCAGCAAATGCAGATGCAGGCGGGCTTTCGGGAGTTGCCCGGTTGCAGCACCATTCCCTTTTCTTCCGCCATCTCCAGGATCTTCAGGCATTCGTCTTTGGAGATTTCTCTGGCCCGGCCCCGCGCCGCATAACCGGTTGATCCGATCAGCAGACAAACCTCATAGGTGTCCGTCTGCGTGCAGGGCTTTCCCAGCAGCGCCTCTCCCTGCTTGCAGACACAGTTGGCCACAGAAATCGTTTCGCGGGTATGTTGGATGAAGCGGCGCATATTGTCGTAGGGTTCGACAAGGTATTCCGGAATCAGCGTTTTCAGATGCGGGCTTGTGCGCAGTTGGGGCAGGGAAGAACGGAAAAATTCCGCGCCGAAGGCTTCGCCAAAATATTGATGCATCATTTTTACGAGTTCAGGGGTGAGATCATCGACGTGGTATTCAAACATGCCGATGGCCAGCATGGCAATACCGTAACGAAAGGAGCCGCCGTTTTCCGAACGCCGGATGACGCCTTTTTGAAACA
>JAAZOZ010000455.1 GCA_012797505.1 Smithella sp.
CTCAGAATCAGTACGGCCAGTTTGGGCCGCTGGGCCTTGATGTCCTCCAGGACCTCCAGCCCGCTCCGCCCCGGCATGGAGATGTCGAGCAGGACCACGTCATATTCATACTTCAGGACCTTGTCCAGCGTTTCCGCGCCGTTCTGGGCTTCGTCCTTGACCAGCATGTCCTTCACGTCCGCGAGAATCTGGATCATACCCTGCCGCACCACGGCATGATCATCGGCGACCAGAATGCGTATCATGTTTGCAGTTCTCCTTTACTGAAGCGGGATCAGCACCCGCACGGTGGTTCCGGACGGTTTGACGTTTTGGACCTGGACGGTGCCGCACCAGAGATGCGCGCGCTCGCGCATGCCGATCATGCCGAAGGATCGGGGGGAGTCCACCTGCCACTGCGATATGCCGATCCCGTTGTCCGTCACGTCCAGACAAAGCTCCTTTTCCGTTTCCGTCAGCGTCACCTTGCAGAGCGTCGCTTTGGCGTGCCTCGCGATGTTGGTGAGGGTTTCCTGAAAAATCCGGAAGACGGCGGTGGCCAGCTGCTTGTCAAAGGCGCCTTTGACGCACTGGATTTTGGCCTGGCAGCGAATGCCGGAGCGCTTCTGAAAATCCGCGGCCTGCCATTCGATGGCCGCCGGCAGGCCCAGGTCGTCGAGCAGACTGGGGCGCAGCTCCGTCGTGATGTTGTGCACGCTTTCAATCGTGGCGTCCACCAGGCCGGACATGTTTTGCGTCTTTTCCCGAATGGCTTTTGATCCGGAGGGCACACGGTTCAACAGCCAGGACAGGTCCATCTGCAGCGCGGTGAGCGACTGGCCCAGTTCGTCGTGAATCTTGCGGGCGACGCGCGCGCATTCCTCCTCGCGCACAGACTGAAGATGGATGGAAAGGTTGCGCAATTCCTCGCGGGAGCGCTCCAGCTCCTCCTGCGCCTTTTTCTCCTGTGTGATGTCCTCGTAGGTCACCACCACGCGCTTCTCGCGCAGCTTTTCCCCGATGCGGGAAGCCTTCATCCGGCAGAGCATTTCCCGTCCGTCTTTGTGCCGGCAGGGAAACTCCGTTTCATAGGTTCTCTGATGCTCCAGCTTCCTGTAGAAGATATCGCCGATTTTGTCCGCTTCTTCCTCGTTGCGGTAAATGATCCGGATGCTCTTGCCGATCAGCTCTTCCCGGTGCCAGCCGAAGATCATCTTGACGGCGTGATTGGCGAAATTGATGCGCCGCTCGTGCAGGCCCACCACGGCCTGGGGGATCGCGTCGAGAATGGAGGATTCCAGCGCTTCGAGCTCCTCCAGGCGCCGGCCGGCCTCCTTGCGTTCGGTGATGTCCATGGAATTGCCCAGGATGGCCCGACGCCCCTTGAAGGTGATGGACATGGCGGTTTCCATGATCCACTTGATCCGCCCGTCCTTCGTGACAATTCGGAACTCATAGGGGGAAAAGCGCTGCCCCTTCAGCATCATGATCGCGCTTTTGGCTGTCCTGCGCCGGTCTTCCGGCAGGATGAGCGAAGGGGGGCTCATCTTCAAAAGTTTTTTTTCCGGATAGCCCGTGTAATCCAGAAAGTGGGAATTGATGAATTGAAACCGTCCGTCCTGCATGATGTAGCAGCCGACCTGAGAGCTGTATGCCAGAATCTTGTACAGGTCTTTTTCGGACGTGACGTGAAGCCGTGTGTTTTCCTGAACCGACAACTGCTTCTGCAGAGACGCGGCCAAATCGACCAACTCTTTTTTTGTTTTTTTCTCCAGATTCATTCGTTTGCCCGCTTTGGATTGAACTGGCGTCATCTAACCACAATTGGAGGGAAAAATAAACACTTTAGTAAAAAAGTGGAAAGCGATGAGTGGAAAGAAAGGTTATGGGTAATGGGTGATAGGCACGAGGCAATGGGTAATGGGCGATAGGTGATAGGTGATAGGTGATAGGCAATGGGGGTGAGGGACAATGTAGTGCGGGGTGAACCCCGCTGATAGATGTAGGGAACGGCCTTGTCACCCGCAAGGGTGGTCGCGACCGTTCCCTACCGGTTTATGCGGGATGATCGAGTGGTGATTCTTCGGTTCAGGGTGACAACGTAGAATGTCATAGTGAGACTGTCGAGTGCACTCTTCGACAAGCTCAGGGTGACAACATTGGTGTCATGGTGAGCCTGTCGAACCATGACAATTTATTTCGTCTGCTTGACCACGGTCATGGCCGTGGCGATCAGCGTCGAGATGTCGCCGAAGTTGGCCGGCAGAATCAGCGTGTTTCCCTGTTTGGCCAGGTGGCCGAACTGCTCGACCAGCTTTTCCGCCACGCGCAATTGAACCGCCTCCATGCCGCCCTGCGCCTGCACCGCCTGCGCTACCGCTTTCAGTCCGTCGGCCGTCGCGGCGGCCACGGCGCGGATGGCCTCCGCCTGACCGGTTGCCTCATTGATTTGTTTCTGGCGAACGGCTTCCGATTCCAGAACCACCTTCTGTTTCTGGCCTTCCGCCACGTTGACCGCAGACTGCTTCTCGCCTTCCGACTGCAGAATCACGGCGCGCTTTTCCCGTTCGGCCTGCATCTGTTTTTCCATGGCGTTCAGGACATTTTCCGGGGGGCGGATGTTTTTGACTTCATAGCGCAGGATCTTCACGCCCCAGGTCCGGGAGGCGTCGTTGATGGCCGTGACAATGGCGGAATTGATCGCGGTCCTTTCTTCAAACGTCTTGTCCAGATCGATCTTGCCGACCTCGCTGCGCATGGTGGTCTGCGCCAGCTGGACGATGGCAAAGACATAATTGCTGATGCCGTAGGAAGCCATCTGCGGATCGAAGACCTGAATGAAGATCACGCCGTCCACCCCCACCTGGACATTGTCGCGGGTGATGCAGACCTGTTCCGGGATGTCGAGGGCCTGTTCCTTCAGCGTGTGCACGTA
>JAAZOZ010000086.1 GCA_012797505.1 Smithella sp.
GCCGCTCAAGCCCGTGCCCGGAGCGGATGCTCTTTTGATCATCCGCAAAATCAAGGAAGAGCTGAAATTCGATTAAAGCAGGGATGGTTTTGAAACACTGAAGAGGCGGGAAGGGGTTTGTCCCGCCTCAAATTTTAATGGGACAGGCGGCCGGCAAATGACCGTCTCAAAAGGGCGCAGGCCCTTTTCGATGATTTATAGACAGGAGCGAAATATTTTCATGACGATCAAAGAGTTGGGCAAAGCGTTTGAACCGGCCGATGCCGAAAAAAGACTGTACGACTACTGGCTGAAGAATAAGTTTTTTGCCGCAAAGGACAAATCCGAATCTCCCGCGTTTTCCATTGTCATTCCGCCGCCCAATGTGACCGGAATGCTGCACATGGGCCATGCGCTCAACAATACCCTTCAGGACATTATCATCCGCTTCAAGAGAATGCAGGGGTACAACACCCTGTGGATGCCGGGAATGGACCACGCGGGCATTGCCACACAAAACGTCGTGGAGCAGCAGCTGCGCAAGGAAGGGCTCTCCCGGCACGATCTCGGCCGCGAAAAATTCATTGCCCGGGTCTGGGAATGGAAGGAAAAATACGGCGGCGTCATCATCAATCAGCTCAAAAGGCTGGGCTGCTCCTGCGACTGGGACCGTGAACGCTTTACCATGGACGAGGGCCTCTCCCAGGCGGTCCGGGAGGTTTTTGTCCGGCTTTACAATGAAGATATGATTTATCAGGGCGACTACATCGTCAACTGGTGTCCGCGCTGCCACACCGCGATTTCCGACCTGGAAGTGGAATTCAAGTCCGATCAGAGCAATCTGTGGAACATCCGCTACCCGTTTGCCGACGGCAAGGGCGAAATCGTCGTCGCCACGACGCGGCCGGAGACCATGCTGGGCGACACCGCCGTGGCGGTGCATCCCGATGATCCGCGCTACCGCGACAAGATCGGGAAAAAGGTGATTCTGCCGTTGATGAACAAGGAAATTCCAATCATCGCCGACGATTACGTGACGATGGATTTCGGCTCCGGCGCCGTGAAGATCACCCCCGGTTCCGACCCCAATGACTTTGCCATGGCCCAGCGCCACCATCTGGAGATTATCTCGGTCATCGACGGAGAGGGGATCATTAACGAACACGGCGGAAAATACAAGGGACAGGACCGCTACGAGGCGCGCGCCAGCGTCATCGCCGATCTGGAAAAGGGAGGCTATATGGTCGGCACCGAGCCTTACGCGCATAATGTCGGCCAGTGCTACCGCTGCAAAACGGACATCGAGCCGATGGTGTCCAAACAGTGGTTTGTCAAAATCAAACCGCTGGCCGCCAAAGCCATTGCCGCCGTTACGAAAAAGAAAACGCGCATTGTGCCTTCCTCCTGGGAGGCCACGTATTTTGACTGGATGAGCAATATCCGCGACTGGTGCATCTCGCGGCAGTTGTGGTGGGGGCACCGCATTCCGGTCTGGTATTGCGGAGGCTGCGGCAAGGTGATTGTCTCGACGGTCGATCCCGACAAGTGTCCGGTCTGCGACGGCGCGTCATTGAAACAAGACGAAGATGTTCTGGATACCTGGTTCAGCTCCGCTTTGTGGCCGTTTACGACGCTGGGCTGGCCCAGGCGAACACAGGCGCTCAAAACATTTTATCCGACTTCGCTGCTCATTACCGGTTTCGACATTCTGTTTTTCTGGGTGGCCCGCATGATGATGATGGGCCTTTACGTCATGAAGGATGTGCCGTTTAAAGACGTCTATCTTCACGCGCTGGTGCGCGACGAAAAAGGCGACAAAATGAGCAAGTCCTCGGGAAACAGCATCGACCCGCTGGTGATGATCGACCGGTACGGCACGGATGCGTTTCGTTTTACGCTGGCGGCCTATACCGCGCAGGGGCGCGATGTCCGCATGTCGCCGGAACGCATCGAAGGCTACAAATTTTTCGTCAACAAAATCTGGAACGCCGCCCGGCTGACGCTTTCCAATCTGGCGGATTACGATGAAAACCTCTCACGGAATGCGCCCGACGCGCTGCCGGAAAAATGGATCAAGGCGAAACTCAACGAGACGATCGAGGAAGTGACCCGAAGCCTCGACGAATACCGATTCAACGACGCGGCGGCTTCCATCTATCATTTCATCTGGCATGAATACTGTGACTGGTATCTGGAAGTGAGCAAACCTGCGCTGTACGGGAAAATCAGCCCCGAGCGGAAGCTGGCAACCCAGCGGACCCTGAAGGAGGTTTTCGGCGCCATGATGCAGCTCCTGCATCCCTTCATGCCGTTCGTCACCGAAGAGCTCTGGCAGGCGCTCTCCGGGAGCGATGAAAACTCCATCATGGTCAGCCGGTTTCCGGCTGTTCGGGAGGAATGGAGCGAAAAGGAAGCCGAAAGAGAGATGGAAATGCTCATGGACATCATCACGTCCGTTCGTAACATTCGGGGGGAAATGCGCATTCCGCCCTCCGTGAAGCTGAAAGTGATGATTTCCGCGGCGGACGGGGCCACCCGGGCCTCTGTGGAGAACGGAGCGGGATATATCGTCAACCTGGCCAATCTTGAATCCCTGACCGTCGAAGAAAATCTGGTGGAGCCCAAAGGCGTTGCCACCGGCGTGATCGGTTCGACGAAGATTTTTGTTCCCCTGGCGGGCATCGTGGATATTGCCGGAGAAAAAGCGCGTCTGGAAAAAGAGCTGGCCAAAGTGTCCAAAGATCTCGAGCAGAGCTCGCGGAAGCTGGCCAACCATGATTTCCGCGACAAGGCGGCGCCGGAGATCATTGAAAAGGAAGAAGGCAAACTGAAGAGTTTTCAGGAAAAGTTTGCCGCTCTGGAAGGGGCGTTAAAGAAATTGAAAGAGATGAACATGTAGAGAACGGTCTTACCGCCCATAGCGGTTGTTTAAAGCCATTCCCTCCGGCGTTTGTGTCGGTTGAAATGTAAGGCGAAAATGATCGATTCCCGAATTCAAAAAATCATCAGGGCCGCCCTGGCCGAGGACATCGGCACGGGCGACATCACCACGCAGGCCACCGTCAGTCCGAAAAAGAAGGGCCGGGCGGTTGCGGTGGCCAAAGAGAATTTTGTTGTTGCGGGTCTGGAGGTTTTTGAAGCGGTGTTTCAATGTCTGGATCCGGATATCGTCGTCAGGAAAGTGGTCGCCGACGGGAGCCGGGTGAGGAAAGGCGCGGTCCTCGCGCGGGTGGAAGGCCGATTGTCCGCCATCCTGCAGGCCGAGCGCACGGCGCTGAATTTTTTCCAGCGCATGTGCGGCATTGCGACCCTGACCGCCGCTTACGTGGATGCCGTCGGCAAGACGAAAGCAAAAATTTATGATACGCGAAAAACCGTTCCGGGGCTCAGGGCTTTGGATAAGATGGCGGTTCGCCAAGGCGGCGGAACCAATCACCGCTTCGGCCTGTTCGACGCCGTGCTGATCAAGGACAACCATATCGAAGCGGCGGGCGGCATCGCCGCGGCGGTTGCCGCCCGGAAAAAACATTGGAAGCGATCTTGCAAAATCGAGGTGGAAACCAAAAATCTGCGGGAAGTCAAAGAAGCCCTGGTTTGCGGCGCCGACATCATCATGCTGGACAATATGACGATCCATGCCATGAAAAAAGCCGTGGA
>JAAZOZ010000456.1 GCA_012797505.1 Smithella sp.
CCTACAGTATCCAATAAAGAATGAAAAGGTTGCCCATAAATCATGCTATGTATTGAGTAGCTTGGTTTTTTGCTTTTCGAACTCCTCTGGTGTCAATATACCCGAGTCTTTCAAATCTGATAATTTTTTCAGTTCATCAGCGAACGATATTTGTTGGTTGCCTTGGTGAACAGTTGCAAGGTTGGTGGTTTGCGCCTTCTGTTTATCTTCCATATCCGCTCTTTTAATTAATACCTCCATTAATCCGTGACAATGACGTGCGGTTTGCAAAGCTTGCTGATAAGCGGGATTATCCTTTTTTGTTTCTACATTGAGAAAATTAATATCAAAAATGGGTTGCCTTGTATCATTTATTGTTAGACGAACATCTATCCTGCTAACAGTACCTTCGTGCTTTCTTTTTCCTGAAAGCCCTCCTATAATTGCACCAGCTCCCCCTAAAACAAGGTTTCCTATCAGAGCACCTGCTATCTGGCTTCCACGCATTGTTTTACTGATAGTTGCGCCATCTTCGAAAACTTCCGCTACCAGTATATCTTTATAGGAGATGACATGAAATTGATTACTGGCATAATTAATTAAGCAGACTTTCTTCCTCTCTTCATCTATGGCGAGGCCAACAAGATCATCTACTCCCATGATTATCTGTGTTGCTTCAAAATCAGGAAGGCAAGTGAGGGGATCTTTATATGCGGTTATCATTTCTTTATTTATGGAATCATATTTTCGATAAACTTTATATGCTCCCCAAAAACTCAAAATAATAATAATTAATAAATATGCAATCATTAAAATACGGGTAACAGAATCACCTATTTGGTCAAGAAAACCCATTTCAGAAAATCCTAAAGCAAGAACAAATAAACCGATAAATCCTAAAATTAATATGAGCACCCATGTAGTGAATGCATGCGCAAAAGGTGAATGTTTTTTGAGCGAACGTTTTCTTGCTAGTTTATTCACAATTAATTCATCTTTTTTTCTTCGTGGACGAATAATAAGAAAATAAAACATCGTGAAAATAACCACTATCATGATGATAAAACTCCAGTCGCCGAAACCACTTGTCGAACCGGTTGTGCTAGGATTTCCTCCCATTGCGTAAACTAAAGATATTATCATCGTTCTCTCCTTGGTTTTTAAATGTTGTCATCAGCAGTGAATAAAGTGGAGATAATAATAACAGAACTCTATGGATAATTCACGTCCAAAATTAAGCATTAATGATTTGTTATCAGTAATCCGGATTTTCCATACAGCATCAAGATTTGTAGATGGAGACGAAGACGGAGACGGTAATTTTAACCCACCACTTTTGTCTAAACAGTACTGTTTGAAAGACGCTATCCAGAACCAATTTTTTAAAAACAATATTACAGGAAGCAAAAATTGCATTCTATTCTATTGCCTCATTAAAAAATGCTACCGGGCGAAGAGATTGGCCAATATAGGATGTTTTCTTATTTTTAATCCAAGCATCAGCCAAGCTCTTCCTATTACACTAAATGAGGAACGTTACCGTCAGCCGTCATAAAAGGGCTACGAAGCTTTAGATGGACGAACTGTTAAACGACCGACTGTTGAATGATTGCACGGATGCAAGTCAGCTGATTCATCACATCAGCCCCATGATCTCGTAGAGGCATTCTCCTTTTACCGGAGTGGTTACCCCGCCTTCCACAATGGTGCCCTCGTAATCGGCGATGATCCGGAAATAGGCCGGCCGGGCAATGAAGGTCTTGGCAATCCACTGCTTGAAAGGGTTCAGACCGGCTTCGGCAATCAGGTCGCGGTCTTCCACCAGCGCTTTATGGCGGATCCGGATATGCGCTTCCACTCCGTCGCCGGCATAGTCGATATCGACGTTTTGGGGATAATACCGCTTCCGTTCGGGATGGGTGACAAAATTCCTCTGCCGGATGGTCACACCATTGACGCCCGCGATCATTTGATCGCCTTTGGCGATATACAGGGGAAGAACGGCCGGAAGCGTCGGGTCGTTGTGCGACACGTTGGCATAGATCAACGTATATTGTCCGGCAAGGATCCTGCCCCAGATCCAGTAGGGCGTGATCTCATGAATAGCTTTCGTCCCCCAGTTATGGTCCGCGTACCCTTCTCCCTTGACCTTTCGTACCACACCATTTTTGAGGATGGTCCCCTCGATCCGGTTCCTGCCCTGGTGAACAGCCCAATAGAACACATTTTTCTCCTCCGGAATATCCGCTCCTCTGGCCGGGAGCCATCCGGGCGCCAGGGTTGTCAGTTTGAAATCCGCCTTGATGCCTTTCATGTCCCATCCGACAAGAACCGTTTTGTCATCAAGACGCCGGATGTAACCGGCGGAAGAGCTGAGTTGTAAGTCTTCACCGGAGATTTTCATGTCGCCCTCTTCCAGCATCCGGACATACCCGTCTCTGACCCAGTCTGATCCGTAGAGGGAAAAGGTTACGACCGGTTTGCCCGATGTGAAACTCCGGGCGTGAAAGACGCCGACAAAGGTTTCTCCCGTTTCAAGATGCCCGTCGAAGCACCGCCATTCAAAGGTCTTTTCCCCTTTAAGGGTGTGTCGCGCCATGTCGCCGGGTGTCGGCGGATTTTTACCGCATTCGATATAAGAAGCGCTTTTGCCTGAAATTTCCACCGGCGGATTCAGACGCGTGCATGCGGAAAGCATAAGGATTAATCCCATAAGAACGACGAATGATATTTTGACCTTTTTCACAAAATTGCTCCTTTTCGTTGGACCTGTTTTGAACGGTTCCCGCCTGACTCGCTTCCGGACGGAAAATTTCTTTTGACGACGGGGAAAGTTTAGGAAACGCACCCTCGGATGTCAAGGAGGTCTTGAGAATCTTGAAAAAACGGGGTTGCCGTCCGGTCAGAACCGGAACGTGACGCCCCCCATGAACACCCAGTCCGTTTCCGTATCGGTGAGCCCCGCCTTGATCCCGGCGTCAATGTCCAGATTGGCGGCGGGCGAGAAAATGACTCCTCCCAGAACGAAGGCGCGGTCCACGCTGGAGAGCTTGTCCGGATTTTCCTCCATGCCCGCGTTGGCGACAAGGCGCAGCGCCTTCACGACTTTCCATTCGCCGGCCAGGGACGCGTGCCAGATATCTTCCTTCTGATCGATGCTGTTTTCATTTCTGATATAGCCGAGGCTCAGATGCAGGTTTCCGTAAGTCATTTCTCTGGTGGTGATCAAAAACAGACTGCCGTTCATTCTGCCGGATCCCAGATTTTTGTCCGTGTCCCCCACCGGCAGCGTAATGCCCGGCTTGAGCGCAAAGAGAAAGCCGTTCTTCTCCAAAAACAGCCATTTTATTTCCAGGGCGACATCGGCGACGCCATCCTCATGAAAAAAGGCGGATGAACCGGTTTCAATGGTCTCCCACTGATACGGAATCGTCACCATCGCGTCAACGGAATCCACGATGCCGTAGCTCACCGTCGTCTTCAGCTCGCTTTCCCGGCTGCGAACCGTGAGGGGCTCCCCATCATCGTCGGATACCTTGTACTTGTTGATGCTGATCTGGCCGTTCACCTCCACC
>JAAZOZ010000087.1 GCA_012797505.1 Smithella sp.
TCCGACGGCCGCTGGGAAATTCTGCAGGAGCAGAAAAAACAATACGAAGCCGTCACGGAAATTCCCGAAAGCCGCCTCTTTCAAATCGACACATCGGACAACCCGGAAACGGTGCGCCGCCAAATTGTTTCCTCCATCAAAATGGCGGAACTGCGCGGCATGATACCCAAATAGCCTTTTCGCCTGCCTTTGCGTTCCGGCAAACAGGTTCTTTGGTCATTATTACAATAAAAAAGGCAATTGCGGCAGAGCGTCTTTTGCCGACGTGACGGCCTGAAGAATTTTTTACGACAGCGTCAAAATAGGAGGGGTCAGGAGTTTGCGGGTTCTTTTTCTTTGACTTTGTTTTTTTCTTTTTCTTCTTTTTTCTTGGCCTTGGCCTTCTCTTTTTCTTCCTTCAACTTCTGCTCCTGCTCTTCTTTGGCGAGGCGTTCTTTGGTTTCCGCGATGTAGGCCTCCACTTTCAGATCCAGCCCCACACCGGCGTAATCGCGGGCGATCCCTTCAAAACGCTTCAGCGCGGCATTGTACTTCTTGTTCTTGAAATAAAAGTTGCCGACGTAAAACTCGTGTTCAGCCAGCTTCAATTTGCACTCCCGGACCATTTTTTCGGCCAGGATGGAAAATTTGCTCTGCGGATAGCGGGCCATCAGGCGCTCGAACTCCCGGCGGGCCTTGATGGTTTCCGTCTGGTCGCGGTCAATCGCGCCGATCTGCACGTAGTGGCACATCCCGGTCTGGTACAGCGCGTAGGGAACATTTTCATCGGTGGGATACAGAGACGTGAAATCACGGTAGGCCAGCTCCGCCTCGCCGTATTCCTTGTCGCTGTAAAAAGAATCCGCGATGCCCAGTTCGGCCATGATCGCAAGATTGTGCAGGGGATATTCCTCTTTGAGTCGGGTATAGTATTCCCTGGCTTTTTTGTAAGATCCGTTCTGATATTCGGTCGTGCCCCGCGAATAGAGCCCTTCCGGGGTTGACCGGACCGGATCGCTCTTCCCAAAGAACGACTTAATGGCCGCCATGTTAAAAGAGCAGCCGGTACAGATCAAGAGCACAGCGAGAATGACGCCTGCATGTTTTAGTTTCACTAGGATACCCGTTCTATCGGAATTGAATATTTTGCCTTTGCGGTCTTTGCCGAAAGCCTCTACAGACTTTTCTTCACAAACTCTTCTAGTTTTTCCTTCGGCGTCATACCGACCAGCGTGTCCAGCACCTTCCCATCCTTGAACAGGATCAGGGTCGGAATGCTGCGAACGCCGAAGGCGACGGCCGACTTCTGGCTTTCGTCCACATTCAGCTTCATGACCTTGACCCGGTTTGCATATTCGCCGGCGATTTCTTCCACGAGAGGACCGATGGCCTTGCACGGTCCGCACCAGGGCGCCCAGAAATCAATGAGGACGGGTTTGTCGCTTTTCAGGACTTCCTGCTCAAAATTTGCATCCGTCGCCACACCCAGAAATTGGCCGCTCATGATTTACAACCTCCATTTTTGATTTCACGGTTATATGTCACAGCGGGTTTCCAAAAGTCAAATGCTATTTGATCGCCGCTTCCAGACGTAGGGAACGGTCGCGACAGTTCCCTGCAGTCTTTGGTTATGTAGTGCGGACATTTATGTCCGCTATCAGCGGGGCTGAAGCCCCGCACTACATCTCCTTTGTCATCCCCGACCTGATCGGGGATCCAGAAAACGGTTTGAAACCGTTCCCTACATGTACTTTTATCCCAGATTCCGCAATAGCGATATAAAAAA
>JAAZOZ010000088.1 GCA_012797505.1 Smithella sp.
CAGCGAAGAAGCCTTTGCCGTTTAACCGCATTGTAAGAAGACCCAATCCGAGGAGGAACCGGAACCGTAACGGTTCCTCCTTTTTTTGTCGAGCGTCGTTTGGCGGACAGCCAATGAAAAATCATTTCAATTCATAACAAAAACAGGGAGAACAAGATGATGAAGGATGTGGTTATTGTTTCAGCCTGCCGGACGGCGATCGGCACGTTCGGCGGATCGTTAAGAGATCTGCATGTGGTGGATCTGGCGAGCGTTGCAATGAAAGAGGCCATCAAGCGGGCCGGCATCAGTCCGGACCTGATTGACGACGTCCGCTTTGGAAATTGTTTTGAGCCTTACAATTCGCTGAACCTCACCCGGATCGCGGCCCTGAAGGCGGGGGTTCCGAATACGTCGGTTGCCGTTACGATCAACCGGGTTTGCATCTCGGGCATGGAAGCCACGATTTCCGGGATGGCCATGATCCAGGCGGGTCTGGCGGATATCATCCTCGCCGGGGGCGCAGAGCACATGTCGGGCATTGCCTATGCGGTTCCCGGCGCGCGCTGGGGCTGCCGGCTGCAGAACAGCACGCTGGACGATCAGCTCATTGAAGGTCTGATGTGCGGATCCAGAATCCTCCCCGCTCCCACGGACAGCCCTCTGGCCGGAGGGATGCCCTACGACCTTTACAAAGGCAAGCCCTATATCATGGGGCACACCGCGGAATTTATCGCCCAGATGTACGGCATTTCCCGCGAAGAGATGGACGAAGTCGCCCTGCGCAGCCACAATAACGTGGAGCGTGCGACGAAGGAAGGGGATTTCGCCGAAGAAATCGTTCCGCTCGAAATTCCGCAGAAAAAAGGCAAGCCGCCCAAGATTTTTGACAAGGATGAACACTTCCGGCCGGGCATTACCCTGGAAGACCTGCGCAATCTTCCGCCGGCCTTCATTCCCAAAACCGGCAAGGTTACGGCGGGCAACGCTTCGGGCCTGAACGACGCGGCCAGCGCCACCGTCATCATGTCCATGGAGAAAGCCAACGAGCTGGGCCTCACACCGCTGGCCAAAATCAAGGCGGTCGGTTACGGCGGATGCGATCCGTCCATCATGGGGTTGAGCCCCGTTCCCGCGGTTCGCAGTCTGATGAAGCGTTCCGGACTGAAGCTGGAGGACTTTGAACTGATCGAAGTGAACGAGGCGTTTGCAGCCCAGTACCTGGGGTGTGAAAAAGAGCTGAAAATCAACCGGGAGATTACCAACGTGAACGGATCCGGAATCGGCCTGGGCCATCCGGTCGGCGCGACCGGCAACCGGATCATGGTAACGCTCATCCACGCGATGAAGAAGCGAAAAAAGACGCTGGGCCTCGCCACGCTGTGCGGCGGCGGGGGCGTTTCCATCGCAACGGCCATCGAAATGCTGTAATCGCTCCGGCGGCAGCCACCGGCCCGTCATCGGGGAGGAAGATCATGAAGGATTTAAAAGGCAAAGTTGCCCTGGTGACGGGCGCGGCGATGGGCATGGGCCGCACCCTGTCGGAGGATTTCCTTCGCGAAGGATGCGCAGTCGCTCTGGTGGATGTGAACGGACCGGCGCTGATGAAGACCCAAAATGAGCTTGCGAAAACAGGCAAATGCGCCGCCTTTGTCTGCGATATTTCAGACAGGGAGGCGGTTTACGCGCTGGCCCGCCTCGTGGAAAAGGAATTCGGGCCGGTTGATATTCTGGTCAACAACGCCGGCATCGTCCAGGCCCGTGAGCTTCTCGATCTTTCCGACGACGACATCGAAAAAACTCTCCGTATCAATCTCACCGCCCAGTTCTGGACATGCAAAGCGTTTCTGCCCTCCATGATTCAAAGGGGAAGCGGCCATATCGTCAACTTCGCTTCGGCCGGCGGCATTCTGTCTCTTCCCAATCTTTCCGCTTACTGCGCAAGCAAATTCGGGGTGGTGGGCTTCTCCGATTCCCTGCGCCAGGAAATGAAAAAACATCGATACAACATCGGGGTCACCTACGTGTGTCCCAACACCGTGAACACCGGCATGTTTGAAGGATCAAAAATGGTCGCGGGCACCAGAATGCTTTCCGCCTCCGACGTGACCCAAAAGGTCATCCGGGCCATCAAGAGCAATCAGGCCATGGTCGCGGTGCCGGGTTTCCCCGTGAAAATTCTGACGCCGCTCACCAAGGTTCTTCTTCCCATCGGGGCGATGGACTGGTTGAACAAAATGCTGGGCATGGCCACCTGCAACGATTCGTGGAAGGGCAGGAGCTGTTAAAATCCACTTCAAGGACAAGATAAGATGAAAGCCTTCAAAGGCATTCTGATTTTTGCCGGTATTTTGATTCTTCTGGCGGCCGCGGTAACGGGGATCAACATTCTTCAGAAGGGCGGCGCCTGGGACGGACGGAGCATGGAGGAGATTCTGGGCGTTGCGCCTCAAAAGGCGACCCTGGAGGACATCCGCAAACTCAATAAGGCGGAAATTTTCCAGCTTTACTATGCCGCTTCTGCACCCTCCTTTCAGGAATTCAAGGGCGAATTTGCCGCGGTGACGGTGGATGTCGGTATTCTGGCTTCCGGCGCGGCTTATTTCACCCATCACTTTTTCGGCCCGGGACGCTGGGAGGGAAAGGCCTTCAACCCTACTGGAGAAAACCGGGGGTACGGGTACAATCTTTTCCAGGACGCCGGGGGCAAAATTTACCGGACGCGCAGAATGGACACGGAAATCGGACCGTCGGATTACGACGGCAAGCCCGCCTTCAAACTTCATTACGGCGCCTACAATTCAGGGACCGTTCATTCCATGCGCGATGAGATCCGCAGGATCAACGACCGTCTGTTTCTCGGCCTCGGGTATATGGCGCTGGGCGGCGGAAAAATAAATCCCGCTCCTTTTGCGCTGGTCGGACCGGCGAAGGCGTGGGTAGGCGTCGATCAACCTTAAGGACGGGGCATGCGTTATCCACTCCTTTTTTCAGAAGGCCGGATCGGCAGCGTGATTCTGCGCAACCGCGTGGTTCTGCCTCCCCTGGAAGTGGGGATGGCCAATTTTGACGGGACCCCCTCGGAACAGCTCATCGCCTATTATGAAGAACGCGCGAAAAACGGCCTCGGACTGCTGATGACCGGCATCACGCGCGTCAATGAACGTCACGGCGCGGGCCTGCCGCGCCAGCTGGCCATGACGTCCGACCGGCACATCGAACCCTTTGCCCGCATGGTCGAACGAATTCACCGCCACGGCACAAAAATTTTCTGCCAGCTGCACCACCCCGGCCGCCAGAGCAATTCGCTGATGATCGGATCCTGGCCCCTCATGGAACGGATCGGCCGCTTCTGGCCGGGATACTGGAAGTATTTCTTCAAACTGGTTCCGGCGGCGGAAAAATTTGCCAAAACCGGCCTGGTGCCGGCCGTTGTGGCGCCTTCGGCCGTGGCCTGCGAATATTCCAGGCAGAGAACACGGGCTCTCTCCAAACGGGAAATCAGGAGTCTGATTAAAGACTTTATTCAAGCCGCCCGCCGTGTTCAGCTCGCCTCCGGCGATGGTGTCGAATTACATGCCGCCCACGGCTATCTCATCCAGCAGTTTCTGAGCCCCCGCACCAACCGGCGAACGGATGAATACGGCGGGTCCTTTGAAAACCGCATGCGCTTCATCCTGGAGATCATCCGCGGCATCCGCGGTCACTGCGGTCCGGATTTTCCCGTTGTCGTCCGTCTGGCCGTGGACGAATACTACCGCTCAATCGGCAAACCCGGCGAGGGCATTGAGCTGGCGCAGGGCGTGGAGATTGCAAAATGCCTGGAGCAGGCCGGCGTCGATGCCATCGATGTTTCCTCAGCCACTTATGAAACCATGAACTACTGGCTGGAGCCTGCCTCCTTTGAGCCGGGGTGGCGCAGAAATCTGGCCCGGGCCGTAAAGGAAAAGGTCAAAATTCCGGTTCTGGCCGCCAATGTGATCCGCAGCCCGGAACAGGCGGAGGCGCAGCTTCAGGAAGGGTGCCAGGATTTTGTCTGCCTGGGACGCCCGCATCTGGCGGATCCGGCCTGGTCACGAAAAGCCGCCCTGGGCCGCGGTGAGGACATCCGGCGCTGCATCAGCTGCCTGTGGTGCTTTGAATCCTTTCTGACCAATGCCGCCAAAGGGGAGACGCTGGAATGCGCCGTCAATCCGCGCCTTGGCCGTGAACGCGAAACCGCCGAACCGCTGAGGAACGGCGCCGGCCGCGTGGTGGTCATCATCGGCGCGGGGCCGGCCGGCCTTTCCGCAGCCGGGATTCTGGGCCTGCGGGGATTCAAACCCATCGTGCTGGAAAAAAGCGCATTCGTAGGGGGACAGCTCCAACTGGCCAACAAGCCCCCCAAAAAGGATAAGATCAACTGGTGCTTCACCGATCTGCAGCATGACGCCCTGAAAAACGGAGCCGAAATCCGGTTCAACACCGAGGCCACGCCCGAGTCCGTGAAAGCGCTGGATCCCTATGCCGTTGTGGTCGCCACAGGGGCAAAAGCCGTCGTCCCGCCCGTTGAAGGGGTTCATCTTCCACATGTCTGCACCGTCACCGAAATCCTGAACGGCTCCGTCAGGCTTAAAAATCAGCGGGTCGCCGTCATCGGCTCCGGCATGACCGGCCTGGAAACGGCCGAAAAGCTGGCGGAGGAAGGCAACCGCGTCCTGGTGGTGGAAATGATGGATCAGATCGCGCCCGGCGCCCATCCGCAGCATGTGGACGACATCCTTCCTCGTCTGAAGGCCTGTTCCACGGATTTCATCGTAGGCCACAAACTGGTCAAAATTTCGGCGGACGTCATTTTTCTGGAAAGCACCGCCGGCGGAAAACGCCGCGAAGAGAAGGCCGATGCCGTTGTTCTTTCCGTCGGCGTGAAGAGCAACAACGCGCTCGCTTCTGCGCTTCAACCTCACTTTCCCGGCCTCCGCGTCATCGGCGACGCCCGCCGGGTCGGCCGTATTCCTCAAGCCGTGAGAGATGGTTTTGACACAGCCTGGAATTTGATGTAAAAGAAAAAACCCATCAAACAGGAGGATCGGAGGATGAGCATCATCAAAGACGTTCCATCCGGGACCAAGCCGTTTAAGCGGGCGTATGTGGCGATCTTTCTCTGGTTTACCGGCCGTGCCGTTCAGGCCGCTGCCCGGGTCGATCGCGAGGTCAAAAAGGAATTCGATTCGCTCCCGGAAAATTTCACCTTTTCCCTGGGATGTCTTCCCAGCGGTCCCCGAATGGTCATCGGCAAGGAGGGGGGCAGGGTGAAGTATCTCGGCAGCGATCCGAAGGGCCGGCGCGTTCATGTTCGCCTGATCATTAAAAGTGTCGATGCCGCCTTCCTTCTTTTGTCTTTTCAGGAAAGCACCGCTTTATCCACGGCCCGCAACCGTCTGATGGTCGATGGCGAGATTCCGCAGGCCCTGTCCATCATCCGGGTTCTCAACATCGTGGAGGTTTACCTCCTGCCCAAAATTATCGCCTCTCTGGCGGTGAAACGATACCCCTCCTGGTGGTCAATGGGCCGCAAGCTCGGAGGGCGGATCGGCGTCTATACCCGTACCCTGCTAGGCATCTGACGAAAGGAAAAAACCCATGGATCTTTCAGCCGGTTTTGTATTTACCTGTCCGTTCAAAACCAATTCCGGAAACAAGGCGCTTTCGCACCTGCCCGTGGAACTGGCCGGTTTCAATGCCGCGAGGCCTCTTGTCGTCGCCTCCGCCGGGACCGAAGGTCAGAAGGCCGTGAGAATCCTGAAGAGCGCTTTTGGCGATTCGGGAATGACACTGGCCCTTTTTGACAACGTGACGCAAGCAGCCGATCTCGGCCTGGTCGATCACCTGAAGAACCTCTGCCTGGAAAAAAAGGTCGATGCCGTCATTGCCCTGGGCGGGGGAAAAGCCGCCGATGTCGCCAAGGTGCTGAACCTGGCGGTCTCGTTGAAGACGCCGGACGCGCGGCAGCTCTTGCCCGAAACGCCCATCCGCGTCCGCCTGTTGCCGCTGGTGGTTGCGCCGGCCGCCGGCGCGGACGGCCTGGAGACGTCGCGATTCGCCCATC
>JAAZOZ010000457.1 GCA_012797505.1 Smithella sp.
CAATCTTGCGTCGATATGGCTTTCTGATGCCATCAGAGGCTTTCGAGTAAAATCGATGTGCCTAACCGCCGGATGCGGAAAACCGCATGTCCGGTGGTGTGGGAGGGTCACGGGGCGAAATCCCCGCGACTCGACCCGATCGGGCAATGGGCGATAGGGAAAAAAGCTCGTGGCTCATGGTAAAAGTGATCGGCAATGAGTGACGAGTGAAAAGTGTCGAGTGTTATGGTGAGTCTGTCGGACCATAATAACTTATGATGTTGTCTCAATGCTTCGACAGGCTCAGCAGGACAAAATGAAGATAGGTGACAAAAAAAGAGCAGAAGGCTTAAGACCTTCTGCTCTTTTTTAGATGTTGCTAGTACCGGCCGCCCCGGTTTCCGCCGCCGCGATTGCCTCCGCCTCCGCCGCGGTATCCACCGCCTCCGCCCCGGTTTCCGCCGCCGAATTCCTTCTTCGGTCTGGCTTCGTTGACGGTGATGGCCTTGCCGTCCAGCGTGCCGCCGTTGAATTTCTGGATGGCCGCCGTCGCGCCTTCTTCCGTTTTCATTTCGACAAAGCCGAATCCTTTGGACTGGCCGGTAAACCTGTCCTTGATAACGGACGCGGAAACGACTTCGCCCGCTTCCGAGAAGTTGGCCTTCAGATCTTCATCCGTAACTTTGAAGGACAGATTGCCGACATATAAATTTTTGTTCATGGCACATTCCTTTCTTTTTATGATGCCAAAGATTGGCACAGGTTAAACCTTCATTCCCCCGAGGGGTACCGCAAAGCATTGTCATTACCCCCATCCGGCTCCCGGTGGAGAAGGAAGGTTGAAGGAATGGCCTGTATGCCTCACCTGCCGTGTTGTTGCCGTCCGCGGGATCCTGCATTTGCCGGACGACGAACAAAAAACCACCGGGATCAACAAAAAGGCTCCGGTGGTCGCGCTTCCAGTATGAAAATCGCAGCTATTTCCATCAACAGAAAGCTGTTGGAGGGAACATGTTCACAATATCGGACAATAGTCAAGAGAGGTTTTCATTTTGTCCCGTATTTGCGTCGTTGGTATCCGGTATCATTCCCCGCAATTTTGCCGCGAGAAAACGAGGAAGGAAATCAGGTTGGAACACGTGTTGACCAGGAAGCGGAACCTCTTTTATTTTTAAGTGCTTACCTCTGGTGAGGCCATGCCCGGCAGCGGTCTTTTCCCGCTCTAAATATTTCTTGACAGGATATGGATATTAGGGTAGGGGAAACCGCATGGATAAATTGACTTGCGGTCAAATTCGGACTTCAAGTTCATAAACCAGTCAGATTCAGCGCTTTCCGTGCCTGAAAAAACGACGCCCCGCTTAAAATTTGCGGATCAGGGGCAGGCAGTTCATTCTGAAAAAAGCGACGCAGGCGAGCTTTTTCCGGCGCTTCGCGGCTTAAGGTAAAAAATAAGTTGTAATGTGTTCACCGATGGCAGTGTGCACCCCGACTCCAGTGAGCTGGCTTACTCATTGCGAGCCTTAAGCGTACCGAAAGCCTTCGCGTCGCAGGCTTAATCCCGGATTTATTTAAAAATACGTTTTATGGCGAAACGTTAGGTTAGCTTTGCAAGCAATACAAAACTTAAACGAGGAGGAAAAGTAACATGGCGGATGCAAAAGTTCAATTGAAGGAGATATACCCGATCCCGGAAGCGGCAAAGAAGAAAGCCTGGGTCAGCGGAAGAGACGCTTATGACAAACTGTACAGGCATTCCGTGGAACAGCCGGAAGCTTTCTGGGCCGAGGTTGCCGAGCAGCAGGTCACGTGGTTCAAAAAGTGGGATAAAGTGATGGACTACAACTTTGACATTAAAAAAGGTCCCATCTACGTGAAGTTTTTCGAAGGCGGAAAACTGAACGTTTCCTACAACTGCCTCGACCGTCATCTTGAAAAACGCGGCAATCAGGTTGCCCTCCAGTGGGAAGGCAACGAGCCGGGAGAAGCAAAAGCCTTCACCTATCAGATGCTCTACGATGAAGTCTGCAAATTCGCCAATGTTCTCAAGGCCCACGGCGTCAAAAAAGGCGACCGCGTGTGCCTGTATATGCCGATGGTCCCCGAACTGGGCATCGCCGCGCTGGCCTGCTCCCGCATCGGCGCCATTCATTGCATCGTGTTCGGCGGCTTCAGCGCCGACGCCCTGCGCGACCGAATTGTCAACGGCGAAGCCAAAGTGCTGGTGGTCTGCGACGGCACGTTCCGCGGCAACAAGGCGGTTCCCCAGAAAGCCACCGCCGACGAAGCGCTGCCCTCCTGCCCGTCCGTCAAATCCGTCATCGTGGTGAACCGGGTCGGCGACAAGATCAAGTGCGACATGACCCCCGGCCGCGATGTCTGGTGGCACGAAGAAATGGCCAAAGTGGACGCCAACTGCGAACCCGAATGGATGGACGCCGAAGATCCTCTGTTCATTCTTTACACCTCCGGCTCCACCGGCCAGCCCAAGGGCGTGATGCACACCACGGGCGGCTACCTGGTTTACGGGTCCTACACGCACAAGATTGTTTTCGATTACCATGACGGCGACATGTACTGGTGCACCGCCGACCTGGGCTGGGTCACGGGCCACACCTACATTCTGTACGGGCCTCTGTGCAACGGCGCCACCTCGATCATGTTTGAAGGCGTTCCCAACTATCCGACCTACAGCCGCTTCTGGCAGATCGTTGAAAAATACAAAGTCAACATTTTCTACACCGCTCCGACCGCCATCCGCGC
>JAAZOZ010000089.1 GCA_012797505.1 Smithella sp.
CCTGCGCGTCGCCGTTGGCCGCTTCCGTGATCTTGTAGGCGGAGATCTTGACGTCGTACTGAATCTCTTTGGAGTTATATTTTCTGCCGATCATTCTCTTGACGGCGTAAACGGTATTTTCCGAATTGGTGATCGCCTGCCGCCGGGCCACCTGGCCCACCAGACGCTCGCCGCTTTCCGTAATGGCGACGACGGAGGGCGTGGTGCGGTTGCCTTCCTGATTGGCAATCACCACCGGGTCTCCCCCTTCCATAATCGCCACGCACGAATTGGTTGTTCCTAAATCGATTCCGATAATCTTTCCCATGTTGTTCCTCCTTTATTCTCCATTGGCCTCTTGTGTTTTCCATTCATTATTTTTGCCGGTATTTTTGCACACACAGACTCTTGACGGCCGGACCAGCCTGCCGTTGAGCAGATAGCCTTTTTCCATTTCACTGACCACCTGATTGTCTTCATGATCCGGGCTTTCCATTTGCATCAGCGCTTCATGAAGGTTGGGGTCAAAATCCGCCCCCACGCTTTCAATCCTCTCCACGCCGTGTTTTTTCAGGCAGCACAGAAGCTGTTCCTGAATCAGCGCCACGCCGTCGCGAAAAGCCTGCGCGTCGCCCGTGTCCTTGTGTTCCAGCGCCCGGTCCAGACTGTCCAGAAAAGGCAGGATGTCTTTAATCAAATCCTCTTTGCCGTATTTGATGATGTCGGCCCGGTCCCTTGCGGCGCGTTTCCGGTAGTTGTCCAGTTCGGCCACGGCCCGCAGGTAGCGGTCGTGATTCTCCCTGGCCTCTTTTTCCCGCGCGGCAAGCTCTTCTTTCAGCGCGCTGATTTCGTCCTGCGGCGGTACGGCATCGTTTTCCGGTTCAGCCGCTTCGACGGTTTCAATCTTTATTTTTTTTTCAACAGGTTCTTTTTTCGTCTTCACTTCCACTCCTGGAACCAATTATTTGAGATCCGGTTTCTGGAACAATTTAATATCCACCAGCTCGCAAATCGCATGACCGATGGTGATATGGGTTTCCTGAACGCGCGCCGTGCTGTTCGAGGAGACATTCAGCGACAAATCAGCCATGGCGGCGATCGGCCCTCCGTCTTTCCCCGTCAGGGCCAGCGTGACAAGCCCCATCTTTTTGGCCGCTTCCAGCCCCTTGAGCACATTGGGCGAATTGCCGCTGGTGCTGATTCCCCAGGCCACATCGCCCGCCTGTCCCAGCGCCCGGATCTGTTTGGCAAATATTTCCGAAAAATCGTAATCGTTGCCGATGCTGGTGATGATGGACGTGTCCGTCGTCAGAGCAATGGCCGGCAGCGGCGGTCGCTCGATGATAAAGCGGTTGACGAATTCCGCGGCGATATGCTGAGCGTCCGCGGCCGAGCCCCCGTTGCCGAAAATGAGGATTTTATTGCCCGATTTCAGGGCTGCGGTCAGGGCCTCAATAACATTGACCAGTTTGCCCAAATGGTCATTGAGAAAAGCCTCTTTGACCCGACAGCTTTCCCGAAATAATTTTACCAGGTGATCTTTCATGGCAATTTTCCTTGAGTTCCTTTTAAAAACACCTGCTTAAAGCGGCCTTAATATAAGAACGGGCATATGGCATGTCAAGGGTAACCGCCGATTTTCCGCTATGCCAAAAACCCAGGCGCAAAGCGCAAGCAAGCGCAATAAAATGAAAGGTGTGCTGCCGGGAAGGCCGCAGACCTTCCCGGAATTGGAAAACACTTTCATGACATTCTAAACGAATCTGTCGGGCAGCAAGTCACGGCGAGCCCCCTTGACAACAAATTTTTCATTCATATATTGAGGCTACAAGAGCCAAATAGGCAATAAGAGCAAAGACTTATATAAAATTAATTAAGGAAAGGAGGAAAGTTTATGTTCACCCCGAATTTATGGAGATTTCGAAGGTTATCAGAAACGATGCCGGAAATGATGAACCTGCAGCGGGAAATGAACCGGCTTTTTTCCAATATGGGACAAAAGTCACCTCAGGAATATCCCGCGGTCAACATCTGGGATAAAAAAGGTTCTGCGGTGATTACAGCGGAACTGCCCGGAATCGATCCTGAAAAGTTGGACATTTCCGTATCCGGAGACACAGTGACCATTTCCGGCGCGGCGCATCAGGAAACTCTGGCCGCAAACGAAATCTATCTTCGTCAGGAAAGAGGCGTCGGAAGCTTCAAGCGCAATATTCAGCTGCCCTTCCAGATTGACGCGCAGGCCGTTGAGGCCCGTTACGAAAAGGGCATCCTGGCCATTGTGCTTCCCAGAGTAAAAGAAGATTTACCGAAGAAAATCAAGATTCAATAGCGGAAAGGAGGTCTGATCCCATGTTAGAAAAAGATATTCAGAAAACAGAAA
>JAAZOZ010000458.1 GCA_012797505.1 Smithella sp.
CGATCGGTTTGGCGGTGATTTTGACGTTTTTCTCACGGAACATTGCAACCAGGCCGTCGTCTTTGGGGGCGTAGGTCTTAAAAACGCTGCCGTTGGCCAGCTTGCCGGACACGGCGTCTCCCTGAATGGTGACTTCCGTAATTTCGCTGTTTGCCAAATGCGCCAGCATTTCCGTGTAGGTAATTTCTTTCGCGGTGGTTTTTTGCTGATTGAACAACTGCCAGACCAGAAGGAAAACCAGAAGCACCGTCAGGACAAGCGCTATATTTTTTTGACCTTGATTCAATATCTTTCTCCTTGAAATTAAATATGTTGGAAAACCTTTATAATAATATCTGTTTTAACTCAAATATTTTCTTGCGAGCCGCCGCCCGTTTCCTGCCGGATTTCCAAAACCAGAATGTTTTTCGTTTCGGGCGTTACCTTTACCCGCTCGCTTCCGTGCAGGTTTTCGATCCAGATGACGGATTCCCGGTCGGCCAGAAGCGCGATCCGGTCTCGCTCCGGCCTGGGGATCTTGCGGTCGATGAACAGCTTTTTGATTTTCCGGGATCCTTTTGTCCCAAGCGGCTCAAACCAATCGCCATTCCGGCGGTTCCGGATCACCAGAGGCTCCCGGATTTTGTCCCCGTCGAAATAAAACGCGAAGCGGTTTTTTAAATCCGTGGGGACGGACGTTTCCCGCCGGAGGACAAAAATCATCCGTCTTTCTCCGACCGCAACCTCGCCGGGAATCGCCAGCGGATATTCGTAATTGTAAATTTTCTCTTCCGGCCCGGCGGTGAGAACGATGCGGTCATATTCTCTGCGGGCGGAAAGACCGTAAGGCAGACTGAGCTTTCTTCCCGTCCTTGGCTCTTTCAGCAGGCCGGCCAGCGCATCAAGATGAGAGGATGAAAAACCGGCCGCCTCCGGCGCCAGACTCTCCAGTAGGGCCTTGAGCACCCGGTAGATCAGCGCTTCATGAAGAGACAGAAAGTGTGAGGCGGAAAAAGAAATTTCCTTTTTCGTTTGTCGAATCTTCGTCGAGCGGAGAATCTTTTGAACGCAGCCGTCAATAAACGAGTCGTCCCGGCGGATAATTTCCGCCGTCCGCGCCAGCGTCTGCTCCATCCGGGGGTTGTATTTTTCCCGGAGAAAGGGCATCAGCTCAAGGCGGACGCGGTTGCGCAGATAAACCTTGCTTTCGTTGGAGACGTCCTCGCGAAAGACCGCGCCCCGCTCGTTTAGAAAACCGAGAATTTCCTCGCGGGACACCTCGATGAGCGGGCGAATGTAGCGGTTGTCCCGAACGGGCAAAAACCCCTTGAGTCCGTCCAGACCGCTGCCGCGAATCATGTTCAGCAAAAACGTCTCCGCCTGATCGTCCCGGTGGTGGCCGAGCGCAATTTTATCGGCCCCGAAATCCGCGGCGGTTTTATCCAGAAAGCGAAACCTTTCCCGCCGCAGGTAGTCTTCCGGGGACATGCCCGCGGGAATGCCGGTCCCGGCCAGTTTCTGCGTCACAAAACCCAGGCCGGTTTCTTGCGCCAGCCTTCGGCAAAACGCCTCGTCCTCGTCGGAGGATGCGCCGCGCAGGCCATGGTTGAAATGGGCGGCAATCAGTTCCAGCCGCCAATGCGGGGCAAGGGCCGCCAGCGCCCCGAGCAGCGCGCAGGAATCCGCCCCCCCGGACAGAGCGACCACCACCCGGTCGCCTTCTTTCAGCAGGGAATATTTTCGAAGAGTATGTTCTATTTTCTTGAGCATGGTCACTGAAAATGAGATCGGATCTCCGTCAGGTGTTCAACATAAAAATCAGCGCCCATCTTCAGCATCGCCTCCCGGTTGCCCAGTCCGTTCAAATGCACGCAGGACAGGACCCCGGCGTTTTTGGCCGCCGCCACATCGTTTACGCTGTCGCCGATTAAAACGGCCCGGGACGGCGCGACGCCGTACTTTTCCAGAAGATACGCGACGACGCGCCCGTCCGGCTTTTGAAACGGCGTCGAATCCGATCCGACAATTTCCAGAAAGCGCCGGTCGATCTTCAGTCCTTTGGCAATCGCCATCGTCAGGTAATAACGCTTGTTGGTCAGAATCACTTTCTTTTTGGAATGGAAGTGGTTCAGCATTTCTTCGGCTGCCGGATAGAGCCTGGTGTGGTCCAGCAGGTGCTTCTCGTAATGGCACAGGAAAAACTTCATCGCCTCCTCCAGCTTTGCCCGATCATCCGCGCCGAGCGCTCTTTCCATCAAAATCCGCAGGCCGTCGCCGACAAAGCCGAGAATGACGTCAACCGGCAGTGAACCGAGCCCCAGAGCCGTCAGGGCATGATTGACGGAAGCGGCGATGTCCTCGCCGGTGTCCGCCAGCGTTCCGTCAAAATCGAACATCATCAAATCCACCGGTTTCATCTTCTTCACCCTATGGGTTGTTTAGCCGGAGAAGAGGTTAAAAACAAGATATTTCAGCAAAGAAATATTGTTTGACGGCCTGGGCGGCGTGTGTTAGGAAGCGTCCAACCGCTTGGATCACTTGTTGCAGACTGAGACGGGAGTCAATACAAAACTGTCAAATACGGGTCTTCCTTACGCTGCGGAAGGCCCTTTTTTTTGGGACGTGAAAATGAAGAGGAAAAAGCCGCCGCTCACCTTCGCCGTTGTCGGGGCCGGCATGGTCGGAACGGCCATCGGATTTCTGCTGGGCAAGGCCGGCCACCATGTTGCGGCCGTTGCCGATTGCTCCGCCGCCCATCGAAAACGGGCTGCCTCCTACCTTCGGGCGCCTGGTTTTCCCCATCCGGCACAAGCGGCCGCCCTCGCCGACTGTGTGCTGATTACGACGCCGGACGACCGCATCGCTTCCGTATGCGCGGAGATTGCCGCCCGGACGGGTTTAAAAGGGAAGAACGTTTTTCACATGAGCGGCGCGGGCGGTCTGGACCTGCTGGCCCCCGCGGCACGCGCCGGCGCACTGACCGCCAGCATCCATCCGCTGCAAAGCTTTTCCTCCATTGACGGAGCCATTGCCAGCATTCCGGGCAGCTACTTCGGCGTCACGGCCGATGCGGGCGTGAAAAGACTCGCCGCGGACATCGTACGCGACCTTCAGGGCATCCCCATTCCCATCTCCGCCGCGCAAAAACCCCTGTACCACGCGGCCGCCTGCATCGCCTCGAATTACCTGGTTTCGCTCTTGAGCGTTGTCGAATCCATTTACATGTCCATCGGCTTTTCAGAAAAAGACGCCCGCCGGGCTTATCTGCCGCTGGTGTACGGCAGTTTGAAAAATATTGAAAATCAGGGCTGCCCGAATGCCCTCACCGGTCCGATCGCGCGCGGTGATTCGGGAACGGTTCAAAAACATATCGACGCCATGGCCCGCCATCTTCCCGACTTCGCTTCGATGTATGCGCACATGGGCGCCGTCGCGGTGAAACTGGCCCGGGAAAAAGGAACCTTGAGCGCCGCTCAGGCCAAAGAAATCCTGGGGATGCTGAAAGGAGCAAAATCATGAGCACGCAGACAAAGATCAACCGAAAAACCATTCTGGACATCAAGAAGATGAAAACGCAGGGTGAAAAAATCGCCATGCTGAC
>JAAZOZ010000090.1 GCA_012797505.1 Smithella sp.
CGGCGCCAATCAGCGCGTCCGGACGCTGCAGGATTTCTACGGTCTTTTCTCCGGCGAGCTGAACAAAGCAAAAAAAGGCATGCGCAACGTCAAGCGGGAAGAAACGCCGACGGATCTGGTTTGTGAAAAATGCAGTTCTCCCATGGTCATCAAATGGGGGAAAAACGGGAGATTCCTCTGCTGTTCCAAATATCCCGATTGCAAGAACACCAGGAATTTCACCCATGATGAAAACGGAAAGGTCCAGCATATGGAAACCCCGACCACCGAGGTTAAATGCAACAAGTGCGGAAAAAACATGGTCGTCAAGGAAGGGCGTTTCGGTCAGTTTCTAGCCTGTTCCGGCTATCCGGAGTGCAAGAACACGATGAACGCGACCGTCAATGAAAACGGCGATGTGGTCGCCCAGGAAGCTCCGCATACGGACGAAGTCTGTGAACTTTGCGGAAAACCGATGGCGGTCAAGCGCGGCCGCTACGGCCAGTTTCTGGGCTGCACCGGCTATCCCGACTGTAAAAACATCAAAAAGCTGGGGAAAGACGGCAAAGTCACCCAAAAAGCACAAGAGGTCCTTTCCGACGAGGTCTGCGATCTGTGCGGAAAGCCCATGGCGGTCAAGCGCGGCCGCTACGGCCAGTTTCTGGGATGCACCGGCTATCCCGAATGCAAAAATATTAAAAAAATCCCCAGAAAAAAATCGGACGAATGAAATCCGGGCGGGTCATGATCATCGGAGGGGGCCTGGCCGGCTGTGAAGCGGCCTGGCAACTGCTGCGGCGCGGACATCGGGTCGATCTTTACGAGATGAAGCCGCGTCGTTTTTCTCCGGCTCACAAGACCGAACGGCTGGCCGAACTGGTCTGCAGCAATTCTCTCAAATCCAATCAACCGGACAGCGCGCCCGGCCTTCTCAAAGAAGAGATGCGCAGACTGAATTCTCTGATCCTGTCCGCTGCCGACCAAACGGCGGTGGCCGCCGGCAGCGCGCTGGCCGTGGACCGGAACAAATTTTCCCTCCGGGTCGAAGAGCAACTGCTTGCGCAGGAAGGTTTTTCCTTACACCGCGCCGAGGTTACGGATATTCCCCAAGACGGTTTGACGATTATCGCCACGGGGCCTCTCACATCCGATGCTCTGGCGCACTCCATCTCCCGAATGCTCGGCGGAAATTCCTATCTGTATTTTTACGACGCGATCGCCCCGATCGTGGAAGCCGATTCCATCGACATGGATAAAGCCTACTGGGCCTCCCGCTACGGCAGGGGCACGCCGGATTATCTGAATTGTCCGCTTTCACGGGAAGAGTACCGGCGCTTCCGCGAAGCGTTGCTGGCGGGGCGGAAAGTTGAGGCCAGACCGTTTGAAGACGTCCGCCACTTCGAGGGGTGCCTGCCGATTGAAATCCTGGCGGCGCGAGGAGAAGAGACGCTGGCGTTCGGCCCCATGAAGCCGGTGGGGCTTATCCATCCGCAAACCGGGCAGATGGCCTATGCCGTAGTTCAGCTCAGGCGCGAAAACAGCGGCGGCACGCTATTCAACCTGGTCGGTTTTCAAACCAAGCTGACCTGGCCGGAACAGGAGCGCATTTTCCGGATGATTCCCGGCTTGGAACACGCGCGGTTCGCGAGGATGGGAAGCATTCACCGCAATACCTACATTCACTCCCCTTCCCTGCTTTTGCCCTCGCTGCAATTCCGGGGCCATCCCGATATTTTCTTTGCCGGCCAGATCAGCGGGGTGGAAGGCTATATGGAATCCACCGCGATGGGGCTTTTGGCGGGCTTGAACGCCGCCTCGATCCTGGAAGGGAAATCCCCTCTCCCGCCGCCGCGGGAAACGGCCATCGGCGCGCTGGCGCGCTATATTACATCGTCCGAATCGGCGGACAACTTCCAGCCCATGAACATCCATTTTGGGATTCTTCCCCCGCTGAACGCGCCAAGAATGAAGAAAAAAGAAAAGCATCTTTTCTGCGTGCGGCGCGCCCTGGAGGCTCTGGCGGACTGGGTGCGGGATCAGGGGCTTTCGTGACAAATCGAGAGCTTTGAATAACGGCCGTTTTTGTCATTTCGACCGAAGGGAGAAATCTTTAACAAACGGCCATCCTGAAGGTTTCTCGTCGCTCACGCTCCTCGAAATGACATTTTTCAAAGCTCTCAAATCATGACGGGCGCTATGGCGTGATATTTTCTTCCTGAATCTTTCTGTAAATCGCCTGGAAGCGTTCGTTGGGCGTCCGGCCTTCCGGATCCGAAGCATACTCCTTTTTGAGCCCCTTGACAAAATACATGCCCACAGCGCCCTTGTTTTTCGCCAGCACCTGCCCGCGGGCTTCGGTTTCAAAATAATCTTTAATCCGGGCGTAGGTGGATTCGGAAATGTTGATTCTTCCCTTCCCGCCCGAAGATTCCATGCGGCTGGCCAGATTGACGGAATCGCCCCAGACGTCATAGACAAATTTCTTTTCCCCCACGACGCCGGCCATCAGCGGGCCGCTGTTGATTCCGATCCGAATCTCAAAGACCGGCCGCCCGCTCTGAGACTTTTCCAGGTTGATCTGCTCCACAAACGACCGGATTTCCAAAGCGCCCAGAACCGCGTCGATGGCATGCGTCGCGTTGGGAAGGGGCACGCCGCCCGCATACATATAGGAATCGCCGATGGTCTTGAGCTTTTCCAGGCCGTATTTGTCCATCACGCGGTCAAACCGGGAAAAGGCCGAATCGAGCTCCCGGACCAGCTGGTCGGGCGTCAGCGCCTCGGAAATCTTGGTAAAGCCGACAAAATCCGTAAAGACAATGGTCGCGGCCGGATAAAACACGGGTTTGACGTATCCCTGGCCTTTCAGCTCCTCCGCCACAACGGGCGGCAGGATATTCAACAGCAGGTTGTCGATTTTTTCCTTGTCGGACCGCATTTCCTCGCTCTGCTGCTCAATCTTTCTGGATTTCAGCCAGCTGGCCAGCCGGGTATTATGCATCAGGTAAATGAACGCGATGGCGACAACTGTCGCGCTGGACAAATCCTGGAGGCTGTAGCGGTCGCTCGCCCGGTTGAAGGAAATGTTTTCAAAACGGCCGACGACAAAGAACGTCAGCAAGGACGCTGCGATGATCACCAGGGCATACCGCCGGTCCACGGGCACCAGGGCCATTACGGTCAAAATGAAAATATAGCCTCCCACATACACGGGATCGGCATCCGCCAGGGCGGTGATAAGTCCGCAGCCGATCGCCAGGTAGGCGCCGATGAGAACCAGAAACAGCATGTTGTATTGAAGAAAACGCTTCGAAATGTACAGGATAAAGATGGCAACGCTGAAGACGGACAAGCCTATGCGGATGACGGGAAGCAAAGGCTCTTCCGGATGGAGCATGGCGTCTAGGTAAATGTAGGGAAGCCAGGCCACCGATGTAATGATGGATACGACGAAAAGGATCCGGCCGCACTGTTCGTTCAATTCTTCGGAAAAAGACTGCGGATAGGCGTCGCGCTCACTTTCGAAAATGGCATAATCGCGCACCCGCTCCCATGCGTGTTTCAGAACAGACACGTTTGCCTCCTTCAGGGTTTCACCCGCCCCTTTCGGGACAGGCGTTCAGTTCACAGAATTACAAACGTTATTCCATCCGCCGGTGATGGTCTTGCATCACCGTTTTATGCCTTGTTGTATTCCTCAAACATGATGGTAAACACGGCCCGCCCCTGTGTGGCGGAGCGCAGGTCCGTTGAATAACCGAACAGGGCCTTGAGCGGCACCTTGGCTTTGATTTCGGAGACGGGCCCCTTGGGATTGACCGCCTGGATCTCTCCCCGGCGGGCATTGATGTCGCCGATGACGTCGCCCATGAATTCACTGGGAGTGATGATGTCCACCATCATGATCGGTTCGAGCATGATGGGTTCCGCGGCAAGACAGGCGTCACGGAACGCCGTCGCGGCGGCAATTTTGTATCCCTGGATGGACGCTTCCCCCTCGCGGTACGCGCCGCCGGTCAGCCGGGCGGATACGTCGATGACCGGATAGCTGTTGAGCACGCCGCTGGTCATCGCATCGCGGATGCTCTCTTCAATGGCCTCATGATATTCGGCGGGGATGATTTCTTCGGGGATCGCGTTCACGATTTCATTCCCGGCGCCTCGCTTACGCGGCGTCAGTTCAAGGCGGACCTGGCCGAAATGCTTCTTGTCCCCCAGTTCCTTTTCAAACAGATATTCGGCCTCGGCGTGCCTTTGAATCGTTTCGCGGCACACGACGCGGGGGCGTCCGACATTGACGCGGGCGTTGAATTCACGGTGCAAGCGATCCACGATGATTTCCAGGTGCAGTTCGCCCATGCCGGAAATGACGGTTTGCGCGGTTTCGTCTTCGTACTTGACTTTTAATGTCGGATCTTCCTCGGTCAGTTTGGCCAGCGCGACGGCCAGTTTTTCCTGGTCCGCGGGAGTTTTGGCTTCGATGGCCTGGCTGATGACCGGCTCGTAAAACTCCATCTGCTCCAGAATGATCGGACGCGCCTCGTCGCAAAGCGTATCGCCAGTGGTCGTTTCTTTCAGTCCCAGAACAGCCACCAGATCCCCCGCGGAAGCGCGGTCGATTCTTTCCCGCTTATTGGAATGCATCTGCAAAAGCCGGGCAATTTTTTCCTTCTTCTTCTTGACGGCGTTGTAAACCTCTCCATTGGAAGAAATCTGTCCGGAATAGATGCGCAGATACGTCAGCTTGCGTCCTTCGTCCATCTGAACCTTGAACGCCAGGGCCGCAAGCGGCTCTTTGTCCGAACTGCGGCGGATTTCCTGCTGCCTGGTTTTCGGATTGATGCCCTCGACCGGGGGAATATCTTCCGGAGACGGAAGATATTGGATGACCGCGTCCAGAAGGGGCTGGATGCCTTTGTTGCGCAGGGCGGCTCCGCACAGGACCGGAACAATTTTCAGGGCGATCGTCGCCTTGCGCAGCGCCGTGATGATCTGCGCCGGCGTCGCGTCCTCCCCGGCCAGGTAAATCTCCGCCAGTTCATCGTCGCAATCGGCCAGGGTCTCTATCATTTTTTCCCGCTCCAGCGAGGCGGCTTGGGTCAGATCCTCCGGGATTTCGCCGACGGTAAAGTCCGCTCCCTGCGAGGTCTCATCCCAGATCAGGAGCTTGCGGTTGATCAGGTCCACCACACCCTGAAACGTGTCCTCGCTTCCGACCGGAATCTGCACGGGGACGGGAAGAGAGCCAAAACGATCGCGCATCATCTCCACGACATGAAAAAAATCCGCGCCGATCCGGTCCATCTTGTTGACGAAGGCAATCTTGGGAACGCCGTATTTGTCCGCCTGTCGCCAGACGGTTTCGGATTGGGGCTCGACGCCGGCAACGGCGCAGAAAACCACCACCGCGCCGTCCAGGACACGCAGGGACCGCTCCACCTCAATGGTAAAATCCACGTGCCCCGGCGTATCAATGATATGAATCTCGGTATTCTTCCAGGTGCAGGTGGTCACCGCGGAGGTAATGGTGATGCCCCTCTCCTGCTCCTGGGGCATCCAGTCCATGACCGCTTCGCCGTCATGCACTTCGCCCATTTTATAGGATTTGCCCGTATAAAAAAGAATCCGCTCGCTGACGGTGGTTTTTCCCGCGTCGATGTGGGCGACAATGCCGATGTTGCGCGTGCGTGATATTTTGGATTTCGGCGCCATGGGGTAGTCAGCTTTTCTCCTCTTTGGCGGGCGCGTAGAGGTCTGGGTCCGGTCGAAACGGATGCGTCGTGGAGATGTGCCCCTTGATGGTGGGCAGTTCTTTGCCGTCCACCAGAATTTTTACCGCCTGGATCTGGGGAACATTTTCCGTCAGGGTATTGGTCAGGGAATAAATGGTCATCATCTCCGCCGTGGAACCGCCCGGATGGTTCTTCGTCAAACCGGCGCCGAAGTTGACCTGAGCGGTTCCGTCTTTGTCCAGACGAATATCTTTGAAGACTACACCCGCGGGAAAGGTGTTGACGTTGCCGGTTTTGCTTTTGGTTTTGGATCCCTCCAGAAGCGCCCTGATCACTTCTCCGGCCTGCTGCGCCGGATCTTCTTCCTTGTAAATCACCCGTTTTTCGGGAACGAGAAATCGTTCCTGAGGATCTGAAAAGTAAATTTTGGCCGATATTTTTTTCCGGTTTAACGCTTCCATGTCAACCGGCGGGAACAAGGCGTTGAATAAAATGACAAAGAAAAGCACCAGCAGCAAAACGATGCCGCCGATGATGGCGGCCAGATAGGCGATCCGGGTGGATTTCTTTTTTTGGCGGTCTTTGAAATTTTCGGACCGGCGCTGCTTTTTCGTGGACATGACTAAAACCTTTCTTAAAAAAACTGCGCCAATCTAGGGTATTTTTCCTTCAGTGTCAAGCCCGGCAAACTTCCTGCCGCAATGAAATTCTTCCGGACGGCGCCTATGAAGTTCGCGTTTTATACAACTGGCCGGCCGGCGGATACTCTGATCAACCACCTCGCGGCAAGCTGTCGAGGCATAAAATGAACGTCATGATATCGCACAGCAAGCTGCGGAGAATGAACGCTCGTCCCGCTTAAGCGGGATTCAATTCCGCTATCCTTTCGCCGTCAGATAACTCTGGAAGCTGAAATAAAAAAGGCCGGCGGGCACCAGGCCCGCCGGCCTTACGGACGTGCTTTTGCATCATTCGTCCTGCGCGACGGCGTTTTAATAATTTTCAGCCAGCACCTCATAATAGGACTGCGGGTGCCTGCAGGCGGGGCATTCCTTCGGCGCCTCGGCCCCTTCATACACGTAGCCGCAGTTAATGCAGTGCCACTTGGTCGCCGCCTTTTTCGCGAACACCTCGCCTTTGACGATGTTGGCGGCCAGTTTGCGGTAGCGCTCTTCGTGGAACTTTTCCACCTTGGCAATCTGCTCAAAAGAGCGGGCTACTTCCGGAAATCCTTCCTCCCTGGCGATTTTCGCGGCATCGGCGTAGAGCACGGTCCACTCCATATTTTCTCCGGCCGCCGCAGCCTCCAGATTGCTTTTGGTGTCGCCGATCACGCCCGCCGGATAGGCGGCGGTGATTTCAAGCTCTCCGCCTTCCAGATACTTGAAAAACACTTTGGCGTGCTCTTTTTCATTTTCCGCCGTCTCCAGGAAAAAGCGGGAAATCTGTTCGTATCCCTCTTTCTTCGCGGCGCTTGCAAAAAATGTATAGCGGTTTCTGGCTTGCGCTTCGCCGGCAAAAGATGCCAGCAGGTTTTTCTCCGTTTGGGTCCCCTTAATTGATTTAGCCATCCTGCGTCTCCTTTCAATTTCGTTTTTTTAATTTGTATAGGTTTTCCAGTGTGTTATCAACCCTTGCCTGCAACAACTTAATCACCAAAAATTTAATGTCAAACGGCGTCAAATATTTGTTAATTTTTCAGACGGATTGTAGTATGTATTCTCAAAGTTTTTGCGCTGTGCCGATTCATTCCCCAACGCGGAAAACTGCTTAAAACATTTCAAGGAGGAAGCAACAAAATGGCAACAATTATGCCCGAAGCTGAAAATGTTCAGAAGGCGATTAAATGGATCTCCGGCAGTCTGGAAGACGGCGAAGGTCAGCCGTTGCATGTGCTGATCGAAAAGGCGGTTTTCAAGTTTGATCTGTCCCCCAAGGATTCCGAGTTTCTGTTGGGTTTCTTCCGCAATCACAAGAAATAGAAACAGCCGGGGGCGTTGGACATGCGCCACGCCCCCGCCGCCGTCTCTGCGGTCCTCTGAAAGAAATTTCCGCAAATGCTTATTTTTTCAGCAGATCCCGAATCTCCGCCAGCAGTTCCTGGTCTTTGGTCGGAGCCGGAGGCGCTGCTTCCTTGCTTTTCACGATCATGCCGATAAATTTCACGATAAAGATGTACAGGGCCAGCGCAATGATCAAAAAGTTGACCACTTCACCAATGAAAAGTCCGTAGGGAATTTCTTTGCCGTTGACCACCCACTTCCAGGCCAGATAGCCCTGTTCGCCGGGCATGATGAGGCTGATCAGCGGCATGATGATGTGCTTGACCAGGGAATCAATGATCTTGCCGAACGCGGCTCCGATGATCACGCCGATGGCGAGATCCACCACGTTGCCCTTCAAGGCGAAATTCTTGAACTCTTCCACCAATGCCGATACTTTTGGTTTGGGCGCCATGCCTCCTCCTTTCGTGCTTTTCTTCAATACATCCTGGACATTTCCTCATAGACTTTCAATTCGATCACGCTGAAAAAAGTATCATATTGTTCTTTCTGCAGCAGGCGGCGCATTTCCCATCCCGTTTCCGTTTTTTTCTCCGTGGTCACAATCAGCGTCACCTCGCATTCCTTCCAGTTGATCCGTTTCACGCGGGCGTTCGTCTTGGTCCGCCAATCTCCCGAAATCATGAAGTCCGAATCGACCCGATTGTTGTCGTAATCAATGGCAACATTCCGACCGATTTTTTTCTCCTCCAGGACGCCGGCAACGGCTTTGAGAATGTATTTCTCCTTCGCCTCGTAAACATGCCTGTATTCATCAGGGCTGGTCAAGACCTCCGATCCAAATTTCCCGGCGCACGACGCAAGGCAAAGAACCGCCAAAAAAGAAAAAAATAAAAACCGTGATTTATGAATCATTCATCTCTCCTGTTTGGGACATGGGTCTATGCCCGGTTGCTTCCGTTGACCCACCAGTCGCTTTTGTCCTTGAACCACCAGTGCGATGAATCCGTTTGAATGATTCGGTCGGCCAGCTTTTTTCCTTCCTCGGTGGCAAGCCTCTGCAGCGCGTACCGGATCCACTCATCGGAATATTTGTTGCCCAAATCCCCGTATTCTTTCAGCTGAAGAATCAGCGCGATCTGATCGGCGTCCCGGGCGGTCTTCGCTTCCGGGGTTTCCCTCGCGTTGAACTCGTCGATCGCCTGACGGATGTCGCCGCCGAAAAAAAGCCCTTCCGTCAGTTCCCGGACGGCTTTGGCCTCGTTCACTTCCACGTATTTCTTGTTGACGTAGTTCATGTCGCCGGTGCGGGCTTCGGGCAGATCGTGAAGAATGCACATTTTTAAGACGCGCAGTTCGTTCAAAGACGGATTGAGCTTGCACAGAGCGTAGCCGATAAAAACCGTCCGCAGAATATGCTCCGCCACCGACTCCCTGCCGCTGCCCAGAAACTGATAACCGCTGCGGGGCGTTTTGCTGAGCATCCCCACTTCAAACAAAAAATCGGCAATGCTTTCCATCTTATCCCTTTTTCAACACTTTGATCCGGTTGGCCATCATTTCGGACAGTTTCCGGATTTGCAGTTGCAGCGAGGCGATGCTGTCCGGTCTTGCGCTTTCGATTTTATCGAGCTGGGCCCTCCAGTGCTCCAACAGGGCTATTTCATTTTCCTTCAACTTCTTTTCGAACCGTTCCTGATACTCCTTGATGAAAGCGGCGGTCGAAGCATCCATTGGCGCCATGTGCATCCTCCCCATATTTCCTGAAATTACGGCAAGACTCTATAACAATCCTCCTGAAAGATGCAACAAACTTTTCTTCAAGCATCATTTGACAGCCCCGGTTAAATACTATAAGAAAGCGCAGCAAAAAAACGGCAGGAAACAACAACGCATGGGCTGCAAACCAAAACCTGAAGACATCGCCGGCGGTCAGGCCATTCTCGAAGGCGTCATGATGCGCCACGGCGACAAGATCGCCGCCGCCGTGAGGCGCCCCGACCGGGAGATTGTTTTTCAGGAGCGGCGTTACGTTCCCTTAACGAAAAGATACAAGCCTCTGGGCTGGATGTTTGTCCGGGGTACGGTCAGTCTGTTTGAAATGATGATCATCGGCATTCAATGCCTGATGTTTTCGGCGGAAGTCGCTCTTTCGGAAGAAGAAAAAAAGCCGCAGGGCTGGGAAATGTATGTTTCCTTCGCCATCAGCTTTACGGTGGCCATTTTTTTCTTTGTGGTGGTTCCGGCTTTTTTCTTTACCAAAGTAAAAATATATATCGACAGCCTGATTCTTCTAAATATTCTGGAGGGTTGCGTCCGGCTGGGAATATTTTTATGTTTTCTCGCCGCCACGCTGCTGATGGCGGATATGCGCCGCGTTTACATGTATCACGGCGCCGAGCATAAAACCGTTTTCGCGTGGGAAGACGGGCAGGACCTGACGGTGGAAAACGTGAAGAAGTACTCCACCCGCCATCCGCGCTGCGGCACCAGCTTTATTCTTTTCGTGATGATTGTCTCCATCCTGGTTTTTTCCCTGCTGGGCCGCCCCGACTTCCTGCACCGGGTCATTTACAAGATCCTGCTGATGCCGGTGATCGCGGGCATTTCTTATGAAGCCATCCGCTTTACCGGAAAATACGGACGCTTCAAACTGGTGCGGATGCTGAGCTGGCCGGGGCTCGCCCTGCAGAAAATCACCACGCGGGAACCGGATGACGATCAGCTTGAAGTCGCCATCGCCGCGATGAAAAAAGTGATCTGACGGCGCTTCTCCATCAACACGCACTCCTGTGATTTTAACCTGTCCCCGCATAAGAGCTTTCTCACCAATGGTTTTTCAACCCGATGGGCATTGACTTTTCAGGGAACTTGAAGTAATTGAAAACGCAAGGTTGACGGTCTCTTAAAAGTCATTTTCGCACCGTTTTCGTCACACCGGCGAAGGCCGGCATCCAGCCATTACAATAAGTTCTGGACTCCGGCGCTTGTACCCTCTCGCCACCTTCAAGTGGTTAGGGTATTCGCCGGAGTGACGGTTTGAATTACTTTTTACGAGGGCGTCCAGGTTATCTTTATCGTTTTCGGGGGCAATCGTTCATGAGGCATTCATTTTTGCCGGCGGGGGTATGCGTAATCCTTTCAGCAATGACCTTTTGTTTTCAAGCCATCTCCGCGCAGGAAGACAGCGCACAGCTCACTTTCCGGAAAACGGCTGTTTCCAAAAAATCCGTTCAGGTTCACACGGTCCGGGAAAACGAAGCGATTTACGGCATCATCCGCAATTTGCCCGGCGTTGCCGAAAAGGATATCCCGCGCTATTTCCAAATAATCAGGGCGTTGAACCCCCAGGTCAAAAACTGGGACAAAATATACCCGGGACAAAAGATCACACTTCCTTCGACAAGCAGCGCCGGCGCCCGGAAAGAAGAATCGGCCGCCGCGACGGAAGGCCTTTCATCGGGAGCGTCCGGATACCGAAACTACCGGGTCAAGAAGGGCGAATATCTCATTCGCATTGTTCACCGTGAGCTGAATATTCATTCCAACACGCAGCAGGCCATGCTCAAAATCAAAGAAATGAATCCGTCCATCCGGGATGCCAATCTCCTGTATCCGGGACAGATCATTCGTCTTCCCAAAGGCAGTATTCAAGCCAAAACCGTTGTGTCCACGCCCCAAATGGATGATCCGCCGCATGCCCCGGCAACACTGCCGGAAGAGCAGTCCGCGCAAACCGGCGAAGCGCGGCCGTCCGCCGCAATGATGCCGGAAGATTCCCTTGCACAGACCGAAAAAGCAGCGTCCGGAAAGATGTCTTCCCCTCTGTCCTCCGGAACAAAACTGGAAATCATCAGACACATCGTGACACAGATGCAGGGAACCCTGACGACCAAAGGCAATTATTATCTTCCGGTTTCCAAAACCGCCCAACTGACGATTGACTGCTCCGCCATCCCCGTGTTGGAGCTCAACGATCAGACCACGGTCTTTCTGGATATGAAAAACCGGTCCGATGTCCCGTTGAGAAAACTGATCGGCAGCCGGTGGAAAAACTGGCACATTGTCAAAATCGACGCGAAAGACGACGTGATCGTCATGCTGAAAAAGATATTTGAAAAAAGCAAAAGCTACGAATTGATCAGAGCCGAAAAACCGCTCGCTGTGGGATCGCCGCCAGATGTGGAAATTCCCGTGGACTGGCTGATCAACCGGAAAACGGCCGCACAGCCTCCTAAAACGGTCCAGGGACTGCGGCTGGTTTACCACAACCAGGACGTTCTGCCCCCGGCCATCACGCACTTTGCCCGGGCCAATTCCCTGGCGATCACGGAATTTTCTCCCCGCACGGGCCTTGCCGGCCGGCCGGAGGAGCTTTATCACCTGTCCCCCATGACGGTTTTGCCGAAATCGCCCGCCGGTGAACTTGGCCATGCCCTGCTTTCCTATCTGAAGCTGCCGGCTGAAAAGGACGCGGAAATCCGGGTATTCAACCTTGAAAAGGACGGATTCAACCTGTCGATCAAAGCGGATATTCTGTTGGCGCGGGGTGAAAAGAAGACGGTGGTTTTATCCCGCACCCTTCCCGAGGAATTTATTCACGTCCTCCGGAAATCCGGCTATGAGCTCATTTTTGTATCCGACCAGGACAATCCCGCGACAACCCTGGAAAAGATTCTTCGGGGGGGGAATGTCCCCTTCGCGTCCGGCTATTTTTTATTTTCCGGCACAGACAAAAATCAACCGCCTTATACCATTGGATTCCAGGGCATTAAGGTCAAGGCCGATCGGGATATTTATGTGGTGAATTTTGATGTCCATCCGGACCTGCTCGGGCTGCTGAAAGAAGCGTGGTCGGCAACCTTGGTCCGGTACTAGCGCTCCGCGCCGGTTAACGGATCACACGAAAGCGCCGCGGAAGCTTTTCTGCCGCGTTTTTTATTTATGAAAGAGGAATTCCATGAGCATCAAGGCGCTTGCCCTTTTTTCCGGCGGGCTCGACAGCATTCTGGCCGTCCGGCTGGTTCAGGAACAGGGAATAGAGGTTGCCGGCCTGACCTTTACGACCCCCTTCTTTAACGCGCACAAGGCCCGGGCGGCGGCAGAGCAGATCCGGCTGCCTCTCACGGTGGAAGACATCACGGGCGAACATCTGCTAATGCTGAAGTCCCCGCGCTACGGCTACGGCAAAAACATGAATCCCTGCATTGACTGCCATACGCTGATGCTGAAGATCGCAGGCAGGAAAATGGAACAAACCGGCGCGGATTTCCTGTTAACCGGCGAAGTGCTGGGCCAGCGCCCCATGTCCCAGACGCGACAGTCTCTGCATGTGGTCGCGAAGAATTCCGGCCATGCCGATTCCATCCTGCGGCCGCTTTCCGCCCAATTGTTGGATCCGATCAAGGCGGAACGGGAAGGAAAGATCGATCGGTCGCACCTGCTGGCCATTTCAGGCCGCGGACGGAAGGAACAAATGCGTCTGGCGGAAACTTTCGGAATCTTGCATTACCCGCCGCCGGCGGGCGGCTGCCTGCTGACGGATCCGATGTTTGCAAGGCGTCTCCGAGATTTGATGTTGCACGGCGAGGACCGCGGAATCCGGGATTATGAGCTTTTGAAATACGGACGGCACTTTCGCGTCCCCGAAACCGGCAAAATCATCGTCGGCAGAAATCAGTCCGACAACGAAGCCCTGCGGGGTCTTGCGGCGGAGGACGACCTGGTCTGCTTGATGGCCGACTTTCCCGGTCCGTTTGTTCTGGCCCCCGGCGGCAGCGAAGCGGCCGTGGCCGTGGCCGCCTCTCTGTGCGTCCGCTATTCCGACGCCCCGGCAGACAGGGAAGCCCTCGTTTCGTGCAGGCGCCGGGGAAAATCCGCCATCATCACCGCGCGGGCCGTTTCGCAGGACCTGTCCCAGCGCTGGATGATTTAAAGGCTCTTCCGGTCCGGTGCTGCGGACGCAGAAGATCGTAAACGGTCTTCACGGGATTGAAAACCGCGAGTGGAAGTTCGACAAAAACCGTGTTCCAGAGGGCCATGCCCCCGTTCCAGAGCCCGGGCAGTTCCTGCGCCAGAAGTTCGCGCCCTTTCCGGGTTTTGGGGCTGATCAGATAGGCGTCCCGGTTGACGAAGTCCTCCAGAATAAATTTTCCCCCGCGATAATTTTTTGTGCAGCAGACCATATCGACCGGATTGAAATAAGAAGCTGACGACCAAATGCCCGCCTGTTGGGGAAGGCTGAAATCAACATGGGCGGATTCCACGATCTGCAAAGTTCGGGATTGATCTTTTTCCAGAACCCAGAAGGGTCCGCCGCCCGGCTCTCCTTCGTTTTTGACCATGCCGCACACGCGCAAAGGCCGGTTCAGCCGTCGAAACAGCCACTGTTTTTTTTCCCGGGCCGCCAGCTTGTGGAATTCTTTGGGAAAGTCCGCGCTCAGCGCATCGCGGCAGAATTCCGAGATAGCCTGAAGGTCCGGCAAGGAAAGACTCTTCTGTTCCAGTTGCCGCAGGCAGGAATAAACCTGCCGCCGCGTCTCGATCATCAATCCCCCCAGTGCTTTTTTGCAGGGCAGAATTTTCTTTTGCAGAGACTCCGGCGAAATATTGTCGATGTTTTTGACAAAAATAAGGTCGGCGTCGATGGCCTGAAGGTTTTGCAAAAGAGCGCCGTGTCCGCCGGGCCGGAAGACCAGGCCACCGTCTTCATCACGGAAAGGCCGGGATTGCCCGTCCGCGGCCACGATGCTCGTGGACGGGGACTGCAGGGACAAATCCACGTGAAAACGGACGCCGCAGCTTTCTTCGAGCCGGGGAACCATTAATCGCAAAAACGATTTTACCGGTTGGACATGCTCGGCGGAAACCGTGAAGTGCAGCCGACAGACCCCTCTCCTGTCCGCAATCAGGTCCGCCGCTTCACGCAGGTGCTCCTCCAGCGCCGTCCGGACTTCTCCTCCCCGGTAGGCGTGAAAGGAAATGAGCGCTTTGGGAAGACCGCTGAAATTCAGGCCGTCCGGAAGAAGAATGCTTTGAAGAACGGCCCGGACGTCTTTTTTTCTCAACATTCGGCGCGTGCCGTCGTTTTGTTTCAGAAGGGAAACAAAGGGCATTCGATCCAAATCGCGAAAAAAAGACCGGTCCAGCCCGTCATTGCCGAAGGTCCCCCGGTCCGCCGCCGCATACCACCCGGCAAACATGCGGCTGGCCGCGCCCGATGCGGGAACAAATTTTACCATTTTGTGTCCGGAGGCCTCGGCGTCATACAGCCGAATGAGGCGCCTGCGTTCCGCGGGGCTCAGGGAACGGATGCCGTCACCCGGGACACAGGGGCGCACAAGCGTCAAAGACCGGAAGCCGCGCCGGTAGGCTTCCAGTTGTTTTTTCACGTCGGACGGCCGCAGGCCAAGCGCCCGGATGCGGCGCAGATCCTGCGCGTTAAAAAGATTGTTCCTCACACCGGAACGAGGGATCAAGCGTTACACCTCCTGTTCGGCGGCAGGCCGTTTATCTGAAAAACGTGTCGTAGATTCCCACCACGATGATGAAGAAAATCAGTACGGGAACAACATACCGAATCAGCAGAGCCCACCCCTGGCCGATCATGAACCGTTTATGGCCTTTATTGACTTCGGCAATCGCGTGTTTGGCGCCCCACACATAGCCGGTGAAAATGGCCATCATGAAGCCTCCCACGGGCAGCAAGATGCTGTTGGAAATCCAGTCGTAGGTGTCGAGCAGATCCTTGTTCAATCCCGGGAAAGAGAAGTCTTTCAGGACACTGTATCCCAGCGTCGCCGGCAGCCCCACGATAAAAATGACCAGCCCCATGACAACAGCGGCTCTTTTCCTGGACCAGTCTTTTTCGTCCATCAGCCAGGCGGTCACCACCTCCAGGAGGGAAATGGCGGACGTCAGTGCGGCAATGCCCAGTAAAATGAAAAAAAGGACGCCGAAAAAAGCGCCCAGAGGCATTTGCGCGAAAACGGCCGGCAGGGTGATAAAGGCAAGCCCCGGCCCGGCGCCCGGTTCGAACCCCAGGGCAAAAATAGCGGGAAACAGGGCAAAGCCCGCCAGCAATGCCACGCCTGTATCCAGTCCCCCAACCATCATGGCGTTGGACGGAATTTCATCCTTGTCGTCCAGATAGCTTCCATAGGTCATGATGGCGCCCATCCCCAGACTCAAAGAAAAAAACGCCTGCGCCAGAGCGGCCAGCAACGTCCTGCCGGTTACCTTGCTGAAATCAGGGCGCAGGTAATAGGCAAGACCTTCGCCCGCGCCGGGCAAGGTCACCGACCGGACGATCAGGACCAGCAAAAGCACGAAGAGAACAGGCATCAGAACCATGGACCATCGCTGGATGCCTTTGACGACACCGGCGGCAATGATGCCGACCGTCAGAATCAGAAACAGGGCCTGCCATAGAATCGGCTCCCATACGCTGCTGATATGATCCTGAAAAACACGGGCGTGATCGATTCCCGGAACAACTGTGGCGACAACCACTTTATAGACGTAGGCCAGCGACCAGCCGGCAACAACGGCATAGTAAGAAAGAATAATGAAGCCCGTGAATACACCCAGTGCCCCCACCAGCCACCAGGGGCTGTTCGGGGCAAGAACCTTAAAGACGCCCACGGGATCACGCTGGGCTGCCCGTCCCAAAGCCATTTCATTGACAACCAGGGGATAGCCAAGAAGCAAAACGGCAAGCAAATAAATTAACATGAATGCCGCCCCGCCGTACTCGCCCGTCATGTAGGGGAAACGCCAGATGTTTCCCAGGCCGACGGCCGATCCCGCCGTGGCAAGAACAAAACCTGCCC